>NZ_JAGYWV010000019.1:0-28086 GCF_019279065.1 Psychrobacter sp. BF1 | reverse complement strand
GCGCGAAGTGAGAAATTGTACGCCCGTCCCTCCAACGACATTGAACCCGTTAAAAGAACCGAAATCAATTGATGAAATGAGAGTTGCTTAGTTGGTAAATTGGTGACAACTATGTTGACAAACACCGGTAGCTTTCCATTCAATATCATACTGCCAAGGTAAAAAACCAAACAGACACCTATACAGCAAAGTTGCTAGTGAATAGTTCGTATTATGTTCCGCGTCTCTACTTTGATAAGCCAATGAATAGCGAAGTATCGATGGCTCTGTGTGTTTTATATAGCAGTTTAAATCTAAAGGAAATATAGACACACTCCCCTTTTCATCCAAGTAATTTATAAAAATATCATTTGGGGTTAAAACTTGAGTAGAATGCATGCCAGCATTTGATAGTACATCAAAGCTTGCTCTTATAATTTTGCACGCATCATATACAGCTATACTAATTTCTCTATCTAATCGCTGTTTTAAAGACTCCCCATGAACGAAATCATGTATAAAGTAATACTGGAATTGCCCTTCTACGCGTAAAGCTTGCAACTCAGAGCAGGTCAGAATACTTTGGTGGCTATTTTTATTTATCAAGTCTAGTGCTTCTTTTAGAGCTTCTACTTCCAAAATAGACGTACACTCAGACTTAATGAGCTTAAGATACTTAAGCTCATTTTTATTGGTTTTAACTCTATATGTTTCAGTTATTTCATCTTTATATAGAAAAAAGTCGACGTGATACTTACTATCAATCAAATCGCCACGAATAAATGCTGAATTATTCATCTCATTACTTACGCAACAGACTAGTGTCAACGTTATTCATTTCAGCCCTACTTTCAGGTTTCATTAGCCCCATAATGGTTACAACAGCATCTTGCAACTGGTCAAGAGAAGGGTTTGTTTGCAATAAACGTTTCGCATGTTGGATACCTCTAAACGCAGCATCACGATCAGTCCACTGAATATCGTCAAACCCATAATCCATATACTCTAGCATACCAACCCAGAAAGCAGGATCTTGACGATGTAAGCTAAATGCAGCACTTCTAACTTCTTCTGTAAGTTTTGCAGCACTTCGCGCATCTTGTTTGGATATAATCTGGCGGGCTTGTGCTTCAAACTCAGTTAATAAACCACTAAACTGAGCATTCCCTTTTTCATTATTAATCTCACGCAAATCTTCAATAGCATCTTCAAGATCAAGCTCTGCTTTAGGCCAAGCTCCTTGTTCTTGATATTCGTCTAATTCAATTAATGTTTTAGTCAAACTTGTTTTAACTTTCTCTTTGGTATCACGATCATCACTACGCTCATCAAGTAATCGCTCGGCATCATCAAGCTCTTGCACTCTCTTATCGGCATCTTTATTACCTGAATATGATAATTTCTGCGCTACTGTGCGCGCCTCATTAATCTCACGCTTCAATTGACTGGTAGATATATCTATTTTAATTTCTGAAGCTACCTGTTTCTCATAGGTTTCATCCAATGATGGAAAGTAAGCCTCAAACTTTGCGCGACGTGAAGAGTCAATATTAAGTGTAATCTCTACATCGCTACCTGAAGGTAAAAATCCAGGCAAGTCCTTACCCGAAACAATAATTTCACCAAAGCGCTTATTAAAAATAGCCCTTGAACCTTCTTTATCAAAGTTAATTTCATAGATTGGAATGGTTATAATGTCCTCTTCCACTCCTGGACGGACATCCTGCATCGTTTTATACGTGCCTTTACCTTTCGCTGGCAGTGTTTTGTTTTTCTCTAGTCCCGCCAGCGGCCAAACACCTTGTTTGGCTACCAAAGTATCGTAAACTTCAATACCAATATTATAAGGTAATGTCGCATTGGCTATTTTCAGACCTTGAATAATAGTAATGGTACTTGGCTGACAAGGAATTATCGTACCATCACTACTCGATAGCTTTAGCTCAAAGTGGTTGGTTTTGCCCGTGTTTAACTGCAATTCAATAATTTCAACGTCATTATCTATCACTAAACTACCTGAAGACCAAGCACCATCAGTACGTAGCACCTCTAAATTGAATGTCTCTGGCAATGTAGATTCTGAGGCATCTCTATCAATCTTAATACCCAAGTGTTCGGCGGTTTCAACAGTAGTCTCAGGATACTTTAAGATAAGCTGAGCCTTTTTAGTGTCACGCTTTTGCAGCTCTCTAGGAATATCTTTGGTTGAAGCAAATAAGGTCGCGCCCCTTGCAACGGCCGTCATAGGATCTATGCTGGTATCGATCTTATCTGTGACTTGTTCTACTAACATACGGCGTAGCGTTTGTTGGAACGTTGGACCACCTACTAGGATAAGCGAGCTTAAGTCGCTGAGTTCTAAGTTATTACGTTTAACTAAGTACTTTGTGATATCAATGGCTTGCTGGAATATCGGAGTAACTACTTTTTCATATTGATCTAAGGTAATGGTGATATCAAATTCATCAATTTCTGTACCACTATCATCCTCACCTAAATCTTCTATAAGATGACTCCATTGGCTTTTACCTGATAAAGCTATTTTTGCTTCTTCTGCATACTCTTTGAGAGCTCCTTTGAGTAAGGACTTAATACTAGGATCAGCTATTGTGTCATTCATATTGTATTGACTTTGAAGCTGTGGAATCAATAACTCTTCAATAATAATATTATCTAGATCTTTTCCACCAAGATGGTTATTACCATCTGAGTCAATTACTTTCATGATGCCATCTTCCGTATGCATTAATGCCGCATCAAAAGTACCGCCACCAAAGTCAAATACTAACCAATAGCCTGATTGACTACTTGCCTTGATACCATAAGCAATGGATGCTGCAATAGGTTCTTGTAGTAGCTCACAATAGCTGAATCCTGCCAGCTCAGCAGCGCGCTGCGTAGCGTCCAACTGACTTTGCTCAAACATAGCAGGTACTGTAATCACCGCTGCATCTACGTTTTCACCTCTGACATAGCCTTTTAACTTTTTAAGCACTTCAGCTGATAAATATTCAGGTGTATAGCTATCTCTCATATGTTCTGACACATAAAGATAATCGGTACCCATATTACGTTTAAATTCTTGATAACCATTAGGTTGCGTTGCTACTCGTCTTGCATAACTCTTTTTTAAATCTCTATCAATACCCTGCTTTCCTGCTAAACCTAAAAAAGCCGTTTGCTTTTTATTGTAATACACACATGAAGATGTAGTATCCATATGTGTATCATCAGCTTTAATAATTACTGCCTCTCCATCTTGCATGACTGCAATCGCAGAGTTGGTTGTACCCAAATCAATACCAAAATCTACTTTTTGACGCATATCTACATTCCCATATTTTATTATTCATTGAATTTTATTCTAACCAACACTTACTTCAACATCAGCCATTCGAATTAATTTTTCTTTGTAGTTAATTTGTGGGTAAATTACTTTAGTTATAAGACTACGCTCTTCTTCCATATCATCACTAGGTATGATACGTGCTTGGACAGACATATTTTCAGTATAATCTATACCCAGATAATCAATCACCTCATAACCATTATCTTCAAGCTCGTTCTCTAACCTCTCAAGAGACTTGCTCAGAGATTTGAGCCCTTTGGTATCTTCTGGTAGCGCAGCTATCCGTCTGCGCATGCGATGAATCTCATCTGCAAGCTTAATAGCCAGACCATGATCGATATTATCCTCACTATCTGAAACCAGATAGGTGCTAGCCGTTATGGCTGCAGCCTCAGCCAAATGAGTATGTTCTAATTTTACCTGTGCCAAAACCTCATGAAGCTGTGTGATTAATTGGGCATCAGATTGGACGATATTTTCTTCCGCTTTTTTTACACCTTCAAGCGCAGACTGTACCTTATTGACTAACCCTGCGTTTTCTTGATTGTGCTGCTTTCTCAAATACCAATAAACCCCACCCAAGATTCCAAGTAGACCTAGTAAACCTAACAAGCCTAGCAATGAGTTGTTAGTGAGTTTGTTATCTAAGTCAGAGGTTCTTTCTGCTGTAACTGCGCTTAAACTATCAACATCCTTTTTTAAGTTTTGCTCAGATACTTTTGTTTTATTCTCTAGTGCATAGATAGATTGATTGGTATTATCAAGCTTAGTATTAACGTCTTCTAATGCTATTTTAAGCTTAGATAGTTGTTCAAGCCTCTCTTTACTTTCTACTTTATAGTCAGCACCTTGTTTCTCGAGAGCGCTAAGTAGCTTCTCATTGCTAGACTGTATATCACTAATTTTTTGCTGCTGTAGAACTATGGTCTTTTGTATAGCAGCAATGTCTTTACTGGTATCATTTTGTTGATCAGCACCAAATGATGAGGTGGAATTTACAATAAAAAAGCTACTACATATTAAAGCGGATAAAATGGTCTTTTTCATTACAGCTGCCTTTAATTATTTTACTTTGCATTATTTTCAATAAAGCTTTTGATAATTGTCATTACTGCATATAAGACGATAAGTGGCCAAAATCCTGTAAATAGCGCTGCTATGACATATCCAACTCTAAGATAGGTGGAGTTCATGCCAGTCATATTACTTATCGTATAAAGAGCACCGCCAATTATTGGTTTATCCTGAGTAGCAACCACTGGAAGGTAATTTTTACTACCTGCTTTTTTTACTGCCTGCTGTAAATCTGATCTCTCACTACTTATATGGGCATACGCCTTTTTAATAGATTCTTCTGTTTCATAATCTATATCAATATATAAGAACTCTCTTTGTATTTTCGACATCAAGTTATAGCACTTATCAATAGTGGCATTTAACTTATCTAGGTCTGGCTGCTCTTTAAACTCCTCAAAAGTATCTTTATAGACTTCTAAAATCTTACCAATTAGTTTAAAAGCACATGCTCCTGCTAAACTTCTGAATAGCTCTTCTTCTTTAGCACTTTGTACGGTAATAACATTTAGCTCAGCGACCATCTTATTCAGTAACCACTCAGCATCAGCAATTGAATAAATCTCTTTTTCTAGATAGGCAAATATATTTATAAAAATCTTATTGACAGATTCTTCCTCTATTATCTCCTCTAACTTATTTTTATTATCTGCAATATTACTTTTCACTTCACCGTAAGCTGGTAACTCATGAGCCCAATCAATTATGTCTTTAGCAAACCCAGACTCTTCCAGCTCATTGTTGGCAAAAACTGAGCACCTCTTAGCCGTATCAGCATAGTCATTAACTACTCTTTGAACTTTATAATTATTACAATAAAGATCTAATTCGCGAACTAAGGATTCCTTATCTTTTAATTTATAAACCAAACCGTAAACAGCCCAGCTTTCTTCTTCAGTTAAGCCGCGCTCAACTTCATCAACTACATCCTGAATTTCAGTTATATAGGGATTAATAATTTTAGATTCAGCATAATCCTTCATATCTTCAGCATAACCTGAGAACGCCCCTAATAACTCAAGAACACTACCCTCCATACTTGAAGCATACTCAACAAGACTGTCGATCATCGTTTTACTGATGGAGCTATTATCTACAATATTCTTATTAGACTGTAAGGCATTAGTTTTAACCTTATCCAGTTCTTTGATAATTGAGCCATAACGCTCAATAACTTCATAGAGCTTTCCATAAACAAAACCTGACGACTTAAGCTCAAATAACGATATGACATTAGCGTTTATAAGCCACGAGAACTTAGGGTTCGAGCTAGAGAGTATATGTGAGTCCCATAACTCATACGCTTTACGATAATTATTATTTTCTATAGCTTCAAAAGCAATTTCGTCAACCGTATCATATTGGTAGAACCAAAATAGTGCATTAGAAACTCTGTCGTTATCACTTTCGAGGTTTCGAGCGGCATCCTTTATAGACTCTAATGCTCTTATAGGCAGGTTATTGCTAGCACTCATATCAAGCGGATAGTCTTTGACCTTACCAAAGTCAACAAAAGTTTCCAAATCGCTTGTTCTTTTAGCTAGCTCTTTACTAGTTATGGGGCTTACTAAGCCTAAAACCCTATAAGGATTATTAAAAACTTTATCCACTTTTGTCAGCCTTGAAAAATTCTATTGTTTTTAAAATATTAACCCTATGTTATCATTTGTATCATTTTAAAAGAATAGCTATACTGAATTTAAACGATACTTTAACTATAGAAAAAATCCTTTAAGCAGAGAATCTTTAGAGTAAAGAAGATAAATAGCGTTTTCCATCAGATAATAAAACCTAGATTCAAATAAGAAATGCAACGTTTTAAAAGAATGAGTTGAAGAGTAAGATGTGCCGTGTTGCATTTCAAACTTCAACTCCTACATATCAGAACGTTATGAAACACTATACACATCTTACCCAAGAGCAAAGATATCAAATATCAGCGCTATTGCAAGCTAAAAAGAGTCTCAGTGAAATAGCTAGAATTATTGGCTGTCATAAATCAACGGTGAGTCGAGAGATAAGGCGAAACCTGGGACAAAGGGGTTATCGTCCCAAACAAGCCCATCGTTTGACAAAAGCGCGCAAAGTTAAGAATAGCACACAGATTAGTCGCTTTGGCTGGTGCTATATTGAGCATCTACTCAGCAAACACTACTCCCCTGAACAGATAACAGGGCGACTGAGGATGCTGGGTTGGCAAGATGTCCCAAGCCATGAATCGATATACCAACACATCTATACTGACAAAAAGGCAGGGGGTGATCTACACACCACCCTCAGATGTCAAAAGCGTTATAAGAGACGGTATCTGCACGGCAATGATAGGCGCGGGAAAATAGCGAACCGCTGTGATATCACTGAGCGTCCTAGCATCATTGAGACACGCAGTCGTATGGGCGATTATGAAGGGGATACGGTGGTTGGTCATGGACATCAAGGTGTTCTGGTTACTTTAGTAGATAGAACGACTCGAGAAACTAAGATCAAAGCGCTACCCAATCGTAAGGCAAAAGCTGTCACACAAGCTTGTATTGACATGCTAAAAGGTGAGCAGGCGTTAAGCATCACCTTTGACAACGGTAAAGAGTTTGCTGACCATGAAGCGATGGCAACCGCGTTAAAGGCTGATATTTACTTCGCTCAGCCTTATCATTCTTGGGAGCGCGGAACGAATGAGAATACCAATGGTTTAATTCGTCAGTTTCTACCTAAGTCGATGCGTCTAGATAACCTATGCAGGCACTTAGTTCAGTCGATTGAAGACAGTTTAAATAATCGACCTAGAAAGGTGCTAGGGTTTAGAACACCGCTTGAGGTAAAATCTAGCTTCGGGTGCGTTGCACTTCAATGTTGAATCTAAGAAACTAAAAACCACAGGAAAACTCAGTCATACAACCGAGAATTAATAGCAATCTTCAAAAAAGATAATCCTCTTAAAAACCAACTTAAACTTGCTAAAAAATAACGAGATGTCCTAAAGAATGCCATGCCACACTTTAATAAAATAGTCAGATGGATAGGTGTTTATTGTCGGCTAAAAAACTTAATTTAGCATTGCTAGAATATGTAAGATCTATAGTACTAAGCCATTCAGATACTATGATCGCACCAAGTACCAAACCAGTCATCAACAGGTATACCGTAACCTAATTATTGTGAGCTACTTCTTATAGTCACTCATAGTAAAGAAAGATATGGCGTTGATTATTTGCACGCTAATTTAAGCGAGTAATTCCAAGAAATTAGTAAATATGGTGTATTAACTCTAATAAATAGTCATTTATTTACTAATAGCTGTGTTCTCAACCCACTTATTACTTCATATAAATATAACGGTATAGATATGTCTTTAAAAACTATAAATAAGAATTTCGAAGTATTAAAGATAATACTGTACCCCTCATTTATATTGCTATTATCGAGCTTGAGCCATGGTGAAATAAGAGAACAAGAACCTAAACTGAATGATGAACAATTATTTCAAACATGTCTGGACAATATCCAAAAAACTCAAGATTTCTCAAAAATAACAGATACTACTTTTGATATTTATAGACCTCTTCAAGCCGATTTTACAGTTTTAGACTCTTTAAATTACCAACCGGAGTTTAATAAAGAACCATGGGATTATCATGCGGCTTTGGTTGACGCTGAACGGGTAAGCACTGGAATTAATTTAAAACATAAGCTTTATCCTACGCTATCAGAAATTGAACAGCAGTATGGGGTTAAAAAAACAGACGTATTGGCAGTTTGGGGAATTGAGTCTAACTATGGTCAAAGTTTAGGACAAAAAAATATTTTAACGTCTTTATCAACACTGTCATGCTTCGGTCGTCGACAACAGTTTTTTCGTAAAGAGTTCTCAAGTGCACTACTAATCATTCAGAACGGTGATTTAGATGCTAGTGACATGATGGGATCATGGGCGGGGGCATTTGGACAAACACAATTTATGCCTTCAACTTATCTCCATCTAGCGCATGATTTTGATGGTGATGGCAAAAAAGATTTGGTGAATAGCCGAGCAGATGCTCTAGCATCAACCGCTAACTTTCTTAAAAATTCAGGATATAGAAGTCATCAAACTTGGGGGTACGAAGTCAAACTACCTCTCAACTTTAATGCTAAGTCTGATCGAAGAAATAAAAAATATTTAAATTTTTGGCGTGATAATGGTTTTAAATTAGCTAATGGATCTCCGCTTCCGGATGGAATAGACAAGTTAGCACTATTAATACCATCAGGTCTGGAAGGCCCCGCCTTTTTAGTAGGCAAAAACTTTGACACGTTTTATAGCTACAATGCTTCTGAAAGCTATGCTCTAGCTATCGCTCATTTATCTGACTTAATAGAAAAAGAAAGTTTAGATGTTAACTACAATACCCCGTGGCCTACTAATGATCCTGGCATCACCAGACTGCAAAGTAGAGATATCCAGAGAGCTTTAATTTCTTTAGGCTACGATATTGGAGAGGTAGATGGGTTAATAGGGAGTAAAACTCACATTGCCATCAAAGACTATCAAACTGAGAACAATTTAAACGCTGATGGTCGTGCTGGCCAAAAAATATATGATTATTTTGAAGAAAAAGGTCATTTAAACTTTAAGAATACACCAAAGCAAAATAGCGCCACTATTAATGCAGAATCTAAAATTAAATCAAAAAGTAAAGTAAGCAGTAAATACATAATACTTGCATTAATCTTATATGTTTTACTCTTAGGCTTACTTATATTTAAGTTTTATCAAGCTCGAGATAAGCCATAAGTGTAGAAAATATTTTTTAAATAGCAGATTTGAACAAGCTCTATATTTTAATGAACTTTAAGGTTTACCTATTTATATTTCAAGCACTTTAACTTTAATAGAACCTAAATAATTAAGACTTAATTTATGACATCATTTTATATTAAAGACCAGAATGGATTACATGCCAGCTTTCAAACGACTGCTCTCGTAAGTAAAAGCTTTAACGGTGAGCTATATAATATTAAGCCATCATCTACCTCTGAGCTTAAGGGTTTAGTCTTCAAAAAGTTTTCAAGAACCTATCAAAGCATGAATGTACAACCGAAAATTGAGTATATGGTCAATCACCAACCGCAGACCGATGTTAGCAATGACTCAAAGATATGCTGGCCATCACATTGTGTCTATGATGAAAACGATGTCTTTGCGGGCTACTTAATGCCATTGGCACTAGATGGCAGTCTATCTCTAGATGTTATTTTTAATAGCGCAAAGCAATATAATACTACGTGGCAAGCTTTTGAAGAGAATACACTAGCTAGCTACGAGTTAAGATTAAAGACATGTATAAATATCTGCCAAACAATACGTTCTATTAATGAGACAAACCGATACATTTTTACAGACCTTTTTCCTACGAATATCATGGTAACTAATGATGGTCGAATTTCCTTGATCGAATGTGATTTAATTCTAGAAAACAATAATAAAACTCATGAAATCACTCGCTTTGACTCAAAAAATATCTCAGGGTATACACCTCCTGAGGCACTAGGTATAAATATAAGTACGAATATACATAATGAATCACAAGAAAGATTTCCTTTATCAGTTATTATTTATGAAATAATATTTAGAGCTCATCCTTACTCTGCAATTTTCAATCCCCCTTATGCCCACTTAGTCACTCTCGATGAGAAAGTCGAAAACAATCTTTTTGTTCATGGTAGAGGTAGCAGCCATATTAGCTCGATGCCACCTGAACATCAGGGCTTCGATAACATTAACCATAAATTAAAATCTTTATTCTATCTAGCATTCGACATCAACTCTAAAGATAGAAGACCTACTCCACAATTATGGGAAAACACCCTTACTTTACTTGTTAGTGAGAAAAGTCATGGGCTTCAGCCTACTCCCAACTTAAAGACCATTACATCTCAGCCAAATATACAACATCAAAATAGAGAGAATGATACCAATCATAGTCCTGTATATATAAATACGAATAATACACCTAATGATCTTAATACGGATGTAAAAGCCAGCTGGTGGAGTCAAGGGCAATCTAAACTAGCAATCATTATTTTTCTTTTGCTCATAGGATTCATCATAGTACTAGCAACCACTGACTTTGATTCAAGTACAGAAAATGACGCAGAAGACCTTTACAATGCACAACAGGAAATATCGGATGCAGGTACCTATGAGCGTACAGCAGCATATAATGAAGTTGAAGAAGTAAACCCTCCTAAACTAACAGACCAATTTTTATATGTGATTTCGGATGAGGCGAACCTAAGACAAAGACCAAGCTTAAACTCTCCTGTTGTAATGAAACTCGAATACAATACTAAATTAACTCAAACTGACTCACCATTAATTGAAGATGGGGGTATTACTTGGATTAATGTGGCTAGCAACGGAGGAACTATGGGTTGGATGTCAAGCCTGACACTTTCTAAATACCCACGAGATATTCTTTACTCAAGATGTGGCGTGAGAAATAATGAAGTTGAATATATAGTTGCTTCTGCTGGTGTAAATGTTCGGAATAGTGCAAACACAAATGATAATAGTGTTATTGGTGTCATACAAAAAGGTGAGATGGTCTGTCCATATATGTATCTTGGAACTTATGATGAATCCATAGGCAGATGGATGGGCTTTCAGTTGACTAGTGGAGAAGTAGCTTGGGTTGCAGAATCATTATTAGAGCCTTACTACGAACCTGAGCCCTACTACGAACCTGAAACTGAAACTGAAACTGCTCCTGAAACTGCTCCTGAACCTGAAACTGAAACTGAAACTGCTCCTGAAACTGCTCCTGAACCTGAACCTGCTAAGATAAGACGGCCTGAGCTTTCAGACAATCATGTACCGAATGCATCGTCGTCTGATTCTAATACAAGTGATTATGATAAGTATAACTCATGGTTCTAGTACTTCCCGATACATACTACCAATAGCGTAGAAACTAACTTAAAGGATTTTGGTTACACAGACTGTATTTGATTAAGCTATTAGTAATTATTTGCCATTGTCAGAGCCAATGGCAATGGCGGCTTTACGGCGATACAGAAACTAAATCACGTAGCTTAATTCTATTGAATAAGTGTCTTATAGTTGGGATGATTACGGTTAGTTGCCTGTAGTGAGTACTAAGATAAGTATTTAAATTGCTGATCTTAGTAGGTATTGTATTTTATGGTCGATATCAGTGTACTTATAGGCGTACCTTAAGTGGATAATTTTAGGCTATTTGCAGCGGTAATGCTATATTCTATACTTGCAAATAACTTTAACTATTTTTGTGAGGTTTTTTTGAAAAAATTGGCTGTAATACTATTTTCTGGTTTTTTATTCACTTATGCTAATGCTTCAAATTGGGTACAAGTTCATTCAGACCTTGAGCAGAAAAGGTATGTTTACGTTGATATAGAATCAATATCAGTACAAGGTGAGTACAAACAAGTGCTTTCCAAAAGAATAGCCATCGAAGATAAAATTTATTTTATAGTTTTTAATTCTTACGATTGTAAAAGCAATCCAATGAGAGTTAAAACTACATATTTCACTAGTTACAATCTAGATGGAAGTGTTAGATATTCTGGATCAAAAAGTAATTTCTTTGAGCCTCTTTCGCCTGGAACAGCAAGCAAGTTAGAAGCAGATTTTGTTTGTAATTTCTGATTTTGTAATCACTATAGATGTCGCAATGTCATTTACAATACCTGAGAAGATTGCTATGTTCTGTGATTTACACTGATGAAAAGGCAGAGTGGTTAACTATCAATCAATACGCACGTAAGATCTAGTTATTAATTATTGATCCTGACTGGGTGGATGATGAGTTGGCCAAAAACTTTGGAGACCCGCGATAACTGAATGAAAGGCCAAACAACTTAGCGCACTATAAAAACCTCTAACATTAAGTAAGACATGTAAACATTACACATCTGCCCTTCTACGTCAGTGGTCATTAATCCTATATTAAACATTAGTAATAATACTTATCAGGTGGCTTTGTGAAAGTCGAGGTTTGATGGAACTGTATTAAGAGAAGAAAGGCTTGTCGCCGCACTTCCTATAAATCACTCTCTAGCCAAGAAAAACCATAAAAGCATTTCACTTTTATATTTAGAACATGAACCATTACTTTTATTCGCTAAAGAGCCGCGACCTAGTTTTATTGATCAAGTCCTTGATATATTTGATGAACGTAAAGTTCACCAAAGTAACTCTAAAGAAGTTCGAGAGCTACAAGTCGCATTAGGTTTAGTTACTACCGGAGAAGGATTAACAATCGTACCCCATACTGTAGCTCATGTTCGTAAAGATGAAACCTGTTATATCCCTCTTGATGACCTTCATATAACATCTACAATCATAATCATAATGCGACACTTTGAAAAATCCAAAGCTTTGAACACTCTCCTAAAAGTGTATAAGGAAAATAACTACTATAAAAATACTAAGGCCATTGACTTGCTTTTGGGAAATACATATGTAAAAACAGAAGCACCTAGCTATTGACTTTCTTCATACATTGAACGAAAGATATATCCTTTATTGCCAATCATTTGAAAGTTCCATTTGTATACTCTTACTTTTCAAAGATCTGCTAAGACTATCCATTTTGATACTATTTTGATACTCTAGATTTATTGATAGGCATATCTACTTGTTGATAGGTATATTTAGATTTTAACCCAATCGTATAATATAAAAGGCTTACAGCCAATAATTGCAGCTACTTATCGCCATTTATTGTGTATTGTTGTTGTAAAAACAAGGACTCATAATCCTTTGGTCGTAGGTTCAAGTCCTACTGGGCCCACCATATTAGCAGTACCTAAAAAGGTTTACATTAATTTGTAAGCCTTTTTTATTGTTTAGATTTTATTCAAATATGTCGAAGGTCTTTGCTAACAATACAAAACTGAAACTCAATTGTTGTTTAGTAGGTACTGCTCCAGATAGATAAGAACACTTCAAAGTAAAGATGAAGGGCTAAATTACCAGCAGGAGAATACTATGAAGAAGATATGCTTTACTGACAATTAAATCGTCAATATCCTCAAACAAGCACAACAGGGTGTGCCTATCGCTGGCAAGGGAAGCAGCAATCGCTCACTTTGGGCAAGTATGCAGTGATTACAGCAATCAATAGCAATTGAATATAAGCTATATCTGTAGCAGACCACAACCACTGCATGAACTCATCCCCCAAGCCCTCAATCCGCTTTCGGATCGCACTCGCATAGCGGCTAGATGTTTTATCAGACTTCTTCTGTAGAATATTATGCTCTACTATCAAAGCTTTCAACTCATCTTCAGGTAACTTTTTAAGAAGCGCCTCTGCGATAACTCTCGTTTTTGTAAGTAGTAGACTGCCCCCAATCAGGTCGCCTAGATAGGCTTATATATCTACTGCACGCCTAGCACTATCAGTGATTTGATTAACTGCCTCCAATAAGATCAGTAAATTTTGTAATCATATCGAAATAAGGCATTGCTCTGTCATATGTTCTAAATATGTCACAAGCATTTAATAGTACATATTAGGGAAAAGCATAATCAGGGTTGACATACTTTCCCTTTTTGATTTTGAAAACCGCTATTGTGACAACTTTAAATCATGATTTTATTAGCCCAACTCACGCAAATTTTTATGCATGGTTGTGATAAATCCACATCAGTTTTCAATAAGCGATTAATCATAAAATTGATATGATTAAAGTATCAGCTTCTCAATCTGGGTAATAGCTCAGGGTTGATAGTACGTAGCCTCATATTTAATTCTGGTGACCAGACTAGGTCTTCATGCTCTACAGCTACTTGGTAAGCCCATTGGCTAATAGTTTCTGAACGCTTCTGGTTACTTATGAAGCCAATACCGTCTGTTTGTTGTTCAATAACTTGTCCGTATTGTTGGTTACGCCTCAACCACTTCTCGTAAAACCTCTCCTCAGCCAGATAGTCACGTTTACTGTTATTACATGTATGATCAGTCAGTACAAAATTATGAGTCGTATCATTGGGATATTTTGACCAAGGTACAAAATGATCAACTTCGATGTCTTTTTTTAATGGTTTTTGACAGTAGAAACACTGACCCTGCTGAGTTTCATTGAGTATAGGTACTAACAAGCTTAGATCTTGACGCGATTTGTTAAACAAAAAATCTTGTAGATCAATGTCATTACTGAAATATAATTGGTTGTGACGATTGTCCCGTACAAACTCTGTCCAGTATTGTTGGCAAAGCTTATGTATTATCTGACTAAAACGCGCAAAGCAGTAAGCGATCCCAGACTTTAATATGATTACTTTTTCTCTTGAGTTATAGATATAGAAGAATTCACGGCTAACTTTATCTTCTGCACTTTGTAGATACTTGGCAGGGTTGCTTTTAATGGTTCGAGCTATTTCTTTAATAGTTGATTGCCACTTTTTGACATTATGTGTCCGAGCTATATTTAAGTTAGTAGTCTTAGTTTCTTGTTGCAGGGTTAAAATACTAGTGATGACCTTAGCTTGGCCTGTTGTACTGCTTTGCTTCAATATAGATTCACCATACTGATCTGAGAACGGTAATGCTTGTGTCCAATAAAGCTGCATAAACTGCTCTGCTAACTGCTCATAAGAAATAAAGCATTCACTGTTATCACTAATCCCAGACTCTATAGAAAGGTTGGTTACTGCGATTAATAATGCAAATTTATAGGTCGAGGTATAAGAGCTAGATTCAAGCAACCATTGAATACGTCTTAGGAAGTTAAGCTGAAATTCTGCTGTGGGCACTATGAGAATCCTTAGAGGGGCGATTAATTAACTCGCTGTAATTCAGACTTATACCACTAAGCTTTTGATTATGTAATGCTTGGCCTATAAATGAAGCTGTTTTATCTAGCCAGCCCTAGTTTAGTCCTCATATATGTAATTTCATAGGTTGGCGATCACTTAATCAAAAAATCTGATAAATTATAGCTATTACCAATTTATATGTTAATTGATCACTTACTATTAGCTATCTGATCCGATGCTAATCACATCAAATATTTCACTACTTTAAATCTCATCCTCAAATAAGAACTACGAATAAAATTATGACTACTTTTATATTCGACACATAAACGACAGGACTGAAGCGGCCTATTCTATTGTTGAGATAAACGATAGCAAGGTGACGGTATTACAGGCGCCAAGAGCGAAGCGCTTTAACCCTCTCAAAGAA
Source organism: Psychrobacter sp. BF1 (assembly GCF_019279065.1). Taxonomy (NCBI): domain Bacteria; kingdom Pseudomonadati; phylum Pseudomonadota; class Gammaproteobacteria; order Moraxellales; family Moraxellaceae; genus Psychrobacter; species Psychrobacter sp. BF1. The sequence goes on along the minus strand of NZ_JAGYWV010000019.1, from coordinate 12,471 downwards.
ATTAGCTTGGGATCTATGGCGATACAGAAATCAAACTACGCAGCTTAATTTTATTTGATTAGTGTCTTATGCTTGGGAGGGTTACCGTTCCAGTTTTATTATGGATTAACTATATATTTCGTACCAACAGCTATGTATTTAAATTCATATAACTCATTTAAAATATATTTATTAATAGTCAATGTTTAAACGCCTTTTTCTTAAAAAAATGAATCAATAAATCGACTGAATCAGTTCTTGAGTCAGCTCTACGTTTGGCTTCAACATATCATCAGCAAGACTACGCTTACTTGATAGTAGCTTATCCAGTTTGATTTCAAAGGTTTCAAAATCATCTGCTGCAATAGATGGGTAATAAACAAAAACCTCTTTATCTTGCCCAATTCGGTAGGCTCTATCGGTTGCTTGGTCCTCCTTAGCGGGGTTCCAACTTCGTGTATAATGAATTACATGATTCGCTTTTTGGATATTTACTCCAAAGCCAACTGCCACCGTGGATAAAATAATCACATTAAAACCATCCATTTCTTGGAACTTATCAATAATACCCTGCCGAGTTAAGCCTACTCTGCTGTTAGTGTTGGAATCTCCGTTCACTGTAGTAACATTTAATCCAAATCGCTCAAGAAGAAGGCGTTTTAAGAACACTTGAATAGCCCTGAACTCAGTAAAAATAATAACCTTCTCATCTTTTTGTTTTATACTCTCTAAAGTCTTTATTAACCATTCAGCTTTAGGTGAATCTTTGATAGTCGCTTGTTCTAGCAAATTTAGAGGATGAGCACAAATCATTCGCATGTCATGTAGTGCTTTTAACATAACGCCTTTATGGCCTTGCTCAGATAAACGTCTATAATCATTTGATACTTGTTTATATAGTGTGCGTTGTAACGTTGATATTTGAATATTTTTACAATCATTAATTTCGTGTTTTGCTGGTAACTCAGCGACATCGTGCTTCATACGTCTTAATACTTGTGGCTCAATCAACTTACGAAGGTAATCTATTATCGCGTTGTCTTCATCGTCTTTCTTTTCAATAGGACGTCGATACTCTTTATTAAATTCGCTAAGCGAACCTATCAGATTTTCTTGAATGAAATCAAATAAGCACCATAGATCAACAAGTGAGTTTTCTACAGGCGTGCCTGTACAAGCAATCTTAAAATCTGCTTTTTGAGCTTTAGCCGCTTTAGTAACCATTGCAGTAGGCACTTTTATTTTTTGGGCTTCATCACATATCATGATACTCCAATCTACCCTTCCTAAAGAAAACTCAAGGTCTCGCATTGTTTCATAAGTAGTCAATACGATATCTGCACCGCCTAACCAATTTTCTTCAAGTAGATTCGTTATTCCATAATCATTTCTTAATTGAGAAGATATTAAGTGCTTCGGTATTTTTCGCTGTTTTAAGTTATCTCCATATAAGCTTAGAACCTTACCAAACTTTGCGCTAAAAAATCTATTGATTTCAGCCTCCCAGTTCTCCAATAAAGAAACTGGCGCTACTACTAATGCAGGCTTTTTATCTTCTGTGTTTTCTAAGTACTCACCAATAAAACAAAGTAACTGCAAAGTTTTTCCTAATCCCATATCGTCCGCTAATAAGCAGCCGCTTACCTGAATTGGTGCATACTCATATAGGTTTTGTAGCCAAGCGATACCATACTCCTGATGCTTTTTCAGACTAAATTCTTGGCTTCTAAAACTTGATGGCAATCTGGCCTGAGGGCGATTACTTTCATCAAAAGTTAGAACCTCCGCTCGCTTCTTAGTAAAGTCAGCCTCATCGATATTATTGGCAATCAATAAGGTAGATTTTTTCTTTGTTTCATCAGGTTTTGGCTGCTCTTGCTCTATGTCGTTTTCCGCTAGGTCATCACTCTTTGAATCACGCAGATCATTAAGTAATTTTTTTGCATCATCTAATGGAATAGAGACGTTGCTGTCCGGATGTAGAACGAAGCTCTCGCCTTCTGCCTCTGCATGCTGGATACGTTGCTCAAGTAGTTCAGTAGTGGCATCAGTATTATCAGAAGTAAATTGAGATAAATCGGCTGACTCATCTATAAGATTCTGTGGTAACCATTCGGATTCGCCACTATCTTTTTGAATGGCTTCAGAGCTCAGTTTCTCAGCTTCACCAATCCCTATCACTCTATCGCTGTAATTGCTTAAATCTAGCACTGTTTTAGCTTGCAATTCATCATCATACTGCTGAATTTTTTCTAGATCACTTTTCAGTTCTTCTATCAGATTATCTAAGTAGTTTGTTCTGTCTATACTGTAACCTGCCCATAGGAACACAGGTGATGATCGCTCATAAGTAGCAACAAAGTGTTGAGCTTGCGCTAGATTTGAAAGCTCTAAAATAACAGGGTCTTGTGCTCTACTTGAGTTTTCGTGCAAAGTTAACTGAGCGGAACTAAAATGCGATGCTTCATCATAGGTTTTATCTACTAGCAAACGGTAGGTATAGATTTCTGCATCTTCTTTGGATTGTTCAAAGCCCTCTGGAGATATAACCTCTATCGCATCCTCCCCTAACTGAGCAAAAGGATTATGTAAAAAGGTCTGTGCACGCTCGCCAGTTATGCGTCGATTTGGCATCTTCTTAATTTCATTTAGTACACTCTTAACTTGCGGCTCGATGATAACGTGTGCCAAGCCACCTTCTGGTAAGCTGATTGTATATTCATCTTGCACTTCATTATACTTATCAAAAGTTTGTAACCAATTCGAGGGCGAATCTTTGAAATCAGGCTGAACCTCCACCACTGACTCTGTACTAACCAAGTTTTTACGAAGGTTAAGTTGCAGCTCATCTGGGGCTAGTACGATGGTTTTACGTAGGAACTCATCTAAGTTCGCCTCACTTTTATTTGCTAAACCACGTATTTGTGCCCAATACTTTTGATTTATTGATTTATCTTTATCCGTAATACGAGAGAACTCTTTAATTTTCTCTAATAACTTCCAAGTACTTTCGTTTAATAAATACTCTTTACTAGTAAGACTAATAATCGCGCCTGTTCGTTTGACTGAGCCTTTAAACTTAACCTTGCTTTTATCACACCAACCATCCAGAATAATTTGGAAATTAGAATCGCTTATACCATTTTCACTACGAATTATCGGGTATAAATCATTTGATAGCGGCAAGTTGAGCAAATTAATGACATCGCTATGGTCAGGATCTTGTTTAATCTGAAATAACTCTTCCCATGGCAATATATATCTCTCATCTGACTGATAAGCGAGCTCTTCATCAGCTAAACTCTCCCAGTAGAAATCTGCATCAGTTTTAGCCACAGCTGTATAGCAGTGCTTTAAACCCATGTCATCATATTGCAATGGCGCAGGCTTGACACTATTGACTATGGTTTCTGATATTGTGGTCTGCTCGTTTTTATTTCGTTTCCAAAATGCTAGTTTCATAAAGATACTCTATAAGTTTAATCTGGAAATATTCCTAAACCTTGTAATCTTCGATCAAAAGAATTTTCCCAAACACTCTGATGTGATAAGTAAAACTCAGCTCGGGAAGTTGATTTTAAACTAGTAATATCAACCTTATGTGTTTTTTCCTGAAATGAAGAGTATGGTATTTGGCGATAAAAATAAGTTGCATTATTCATTTCAGAGAACTCTACTATATAAAACCCACCTATTTTAATCATAAAGGCATTTGCAGCATTGCTTTTACCAGTAATCCTTTTAAATCTTCCCAAATTATTTTTTTTAAACTCTACTTGTTGTGTTGTTGGATAAAACATTGCCTGTTCATTTAAGAAGATTTCTGAGAGCGTTACTTGCTTAAGAAACCTCATCCAGTAATTAAATCTTCGAATATCAGCACCACCACTAAAAACGGTAAAAAAGCTTTCTAAGTCTGCTCTTACAAACCATTGAACCACCATTTTTCTAGTATCTGGGTTTACATTGCGCCAACCTGCTGATGAGTCGTATTGTGGGTTTCCCCATTGCGTTAAACAAATACTCTTTAAAGCTTCATGTACAAGTGTGCGTTTTGAGGTAGAAGCATAACGTTCAAGTAGAGCCGTTAAAATAGCTGTGGTATAAATTGGATTCTTTTCGAGAAGAAGTAAGAAGCGTGGTATCACTTTAAAGTAGTCATCTTCCTTAATCGTCTTGACTGACTTGATAGATGAGCTTACCAAGCTATCCCAAAACCAGCTATTAGGAGCAATGCTTAAGCTTTCTAATTGACTACTGACTCTACTGTCATCGCTATTGTATAAAAAGTCACGAATAAATCTTTTGGAAGGATCTAGCGAAAGCACTTCAGGATGATCAGTTAACGTAGTAAGCCATTTTTTAGGCCTAAGAGTGGCTTGAAACAACGTAGAGCGATTAGTATTTAAAATGTTCCTGAGCTGAATCCAGTTATTGGGCCGTTTATTTATCTCATCTTGTTCTACCGCAAAATAACTATAAAGTAGAGGGAAATAAACAACCTTTAGCAACTCAGGATTCATTTTATTAAATTGTTCAATGAGCTCGCTACCTTTGAAAGTAAAAAGTATCTTGTCCTCATAATTTAGCAACGTCTTACTGAGTGACCAAGCTAGGTTCTTCCAATCGCGTTTTGTGAGATAGTCTTTACCATGCTTTTCTAATTTTAAAATTGAGTTAACAATTTTTTCTTCGATAGGCTGAATATTCTCCATATCATCAAACTTACGTTCAATGATTTCTAACGTCTTAATTAACTTACTCGGCCTGGCAAACCTATTATGTATTTGCGCAGGTTCAGAGAAACTATCGATACTTTGATTCAGTCTCTGCTTTAAAATAGCTATACTCATCACATTTACCTTGCCAGCTGACAGGTTTCAATAGGGGCAGAAACAAAAATAGGCTGCGCCTCAGCACTTTCTTTTTCTTTTAAACCATAAAACTGCATCCGTAGCTCTACACGACGTGATGCTTCTTTGCTGTCTTTTGCTGAATTAAACGACACACCTCCAGCTAGAAATAGCTGTTTGATTTGATTTTTTTGCTCATCAGTTAAGCTAAGCTCTGGGTTAAATGTGGGATCTAACAAGCTACACATCACCCACTCCGAACGGCGTAGACTTAAATTCAAGTTATATAAATATGATCCATCGGTATCTGTAAAGCCCTCAATCACGATCTGTTTAAACCATTTTTTGCCATTTTCACTATTGGCAGCTTTTAAGACAACCGGCACTAAAGCACTTAGAGCTTTTATGCCCTCTGCATTCAATCGGTAATCGTTGTACCCAAAGCGACCCGCCTCACCAAAATTTATACGGTTCTCTTTACAGTCTACTGTGATGAGCTGATTCTTTAAAGTGGGGTCGTCTTTAATACCAGTACAAATATCCAAGATCTCTGAACTTCGCTCTTTCTCTGCTTGTGTTGCTTCATTAATTTTCTTAGTGACTACCATTAAAGATACTGCCATCACTACCAAAAACAATGTCATTAGCGCTGTCATTAAGTCAGCAAATGAGATCCAAAATGGCTTCTCACCCTCATCCTTTGAACGAGGTTTTTTAGCGTACCTATTACCAATCATTAGCGATACACTCCAAAATTAGCGTCTAGTTCTTTGGGTAAGATCTTCAAGGTCTTCAACCACATTACCTAAGCCTTCAACACCAGTTGCAAGGCGTTGAACAGCTTGGTTAAGTGTGTTGTCAAAAGACACCAACGATTGATTTAAACTACTTTCAACGGAAGTACCAAAGCTATCGAAGCTCTTCACTAGAACATCACTAACTTCTGCTAAATATTCTTGCATCTCCCTTTTCACTTGGCTTAAAGCCGTCGTCATATTCTGCATATCATTAAGCATTTGACTAGTCTTGCCAGCTTCAGACTTTGACTGCTCAATGAGAGTTTCTAGTGTTTCAATTGCAAGGTTAACGCTATTTTGAGAGTTCTTATAATCTCTTATCAACTCAATAAGGTTACTACTAGCACTGGTCATATTGGTTGACGTCGTATTAACCTGTGCAATAAGCTCTGAGGTTTTACCAGTCACTGTGATTAGTGAGCTGCCAGCCGTCGTAAACTGTTCAGAAGCTATACGCATTTTTTCCGCACCACTATTCATACCAGTGATACTATCAGTGGTCACTTGAGATAGTTTTTGGATGTTTTCTTTATGAGTTTGAACCGCTTCTTTGCTATGCGTAATGAGCTCTTTAATTTCATTACCTAAGTTATCAATCAGTACAGACGACTGCTCGTGCAATTTCTGTTGATTATCTGATATTTGGCGATCCTGCTCGATACGTTGCTCTGCGACATTTGATAACAGGTCTGACATTGAATTACCTAAACCTGATACAAGCTCTGAAACCTTACTGTTTAACTGCTCAACAGCATATAACCCTTGATCACCAATTTTAGCCGAACCCGCAGATAGATTCTCTACCATTTCGTTCATTTGGTTAGACATCTCATTTTGTTTTTGATGAATGTCCTCCATCATTGCCGCCATTTGAGTCTCTAGCGTTTTAGTCGACACTTCACTGTTAGTTTGCATATCTGTAATTAATTGAGAGAAACCTGACTGCATCTCGCGCATAGCCGTGACAGACTGAGTCATCATCTCGCTCATACCTGTCATTTGACCGCCAAATGTCGTTTCCAACTTACTCATAAAAGCAGTTAACACATCAGTCATAAGCTCTTGTACAGCTGAACCCTGATCGCCGCTGACCTGCTGCACGCTTGAGGCGATTTTATCTAAAGGCTCTTGTAATGTGTTTTTAATAGATTCACCAATCTGAGCTGCCGTTGATGCGCCTACTTGAGCATAAGACTCACTGAGTTGTAAAGCAAAAGCAGCTTGATTTCTTTTGTTTTCTTCGACCAAGTTAATCATCATGGTTTTTAAATCATTAACCAGACTATCTTTAAGCTGTCGTGCATTCGCTTCATTGGCTTCAGAGGATTTGAGCAATTTTGCCAGATACTCTTCACCACTATCATCAAAAGTAAAGGCATTATCAATAGCAGCATTTAAGCGTTGTAAATGTGCATAACACTGTCGCAGCCATGATTTTTCACGCCAAGTAATAATCATAGCGGCTGAAATAGCTATTGCAGAGGCCATAAAGGCTTCAGCAACCCCTGTCAGTAACAAAGCCAAACTATCTTGAACTTTATCAGGATCACCCGCAGGATCAAACGACCACAATCCCATTAATAAACCTGCAAAGGTGGCAATAATACCGATACCAGTGAGCAAACCCGGCAAATGCTTATAAAAGTCTACTTTTAAGGGGGTGTCGACGATGATGGATTCGGTAAAAAATATGTCACTTGGCACGGTTGCGAGTGATCTTACTTCAACGTCCTCACCATCTTTGGTTTCAAAAATTTTATGAAAGGTTCTTTTATAGCTTAACCAAGCCTGTTTTAAAGGAGTGTCGTCTTCAAATTTAACATCTAGTGAGTCTTTATTGGCATGACCAGTGATGTTTTCTAAATCATCCACCAATTGTAAGAGCTTCTTATTTAATGCTTTAGCAGGTATTGTATAATTTTTTCTAAAAATAATACTAACAATCCCAATAAAGACAGCCATTAATATAGGCAAAATATAAACTTCTTGCGGCAAACCTAACCAATCCATCAATACCACCTATTCCACTAAATAAAAGCTTGAAAGCTGCACAATTAAATCTAAATTATAGTCAGCTCGATTTGATAATAAAAATTTACGTCCACAACACCCATCGCAGTAATCCAAACTCTAAATTACAAGCTGTAACTTACAAAAAGAGAATAGTAACATAAACACATGACCAGAAAATGATTGGTAAATAATATTTATGAAATAACAGGCGATTTGAGAAATTCGCAACTATGGTAGGAAGAAAAATAGAGGGCTTATTCAAGACTACTTATACAGTAGAGCCATTTTTTATATAACAGATAGGGGGTAATTTGAGTCTAATAATGCTTAGCAAATTTGAACATCCCAACCTTAGGATTGGAGATTTTATGTCTGCTCTTTTAGATGAATAAATGAAGTTTGTAGCCAAATTCAGAATTGGAATATTCATCTAGCCGAGAATGTTAATCTATGCTGTCATATTTATAGGACAGCTCATGTTTTATCATTTGTTATTAATATTTGATTTGCTTAATCAAGTACTTTTAAAACAAAAGAACTGAAAGTAGCAGAAGGAGTACCTTTTTTATCTAATTAGATATATACATTCGCAACTGTTAAGCTAGGTAAATGATATCCGTGTGCAAATTGAAGCGCTTAAAGTCCTTGTATTCATATTCAAAATACTTACTGTCTTTAACTCAGTTTAACGTTATAGAAAACTACTCTGTAGCCTATCTTTGATATTTGTCAGATACCAACTACCCCATTAGTGCGGTGACAGGAATATTATAAATTAATAAATGACATAATTTATTTTGATAAAAATAAAAAAGGTTGCTAAAACTATATTCAAAATATTATAGAGAGCTAAGGTATAATTTTTTTAGATAACGCTGTTGATATTGGGGTTTATTATTTTGGCAAATAAAAACTATCCCAATGTAGATAGAGTCAAAGCAGCATATAAGATTCTAGACAGTTCGATGACTCATTAACCTAGCACAATTCACAAAGTAATCTTATAAAAAATAGCTTTTCCTTAAAAACTCAGCTAGACGCAGAGTTTTTCACATAAATTTTCAAGAGCAGCCTTCAACTAAATAAATCGCTTCTGGTATACCGATATCGATGCTTTTTACTTGACCTTTTAAGAGATCTTTATTATCTACTGTCCACTCAGTCGCTTTAATTGTGTGATCATTTAGCTTTTGACCACCCTTGATATGATAGTCAATTTGTAGAGGCAAGCTGTCCTGTTTATTATTAAGCTCAATATTTTCGTTCTTTAAAGATTCTCCAAGTGAGCTTTGTTTTATCACTTTAAAATTAACGTTAGCAATCAGGCTATAGTAATCACCATCAACCGCATATTTATCCACCTCGTAACTAAGCTTGTCATTATGAGCTTTCATAACGTCTGTAGCGGAATCACCGACTTTGATATCTTTATAAAAAGGTATGCTTGGATCTTGGATACTGATCAGGGCAACTTTGCCCTCTATGATTTGATATAGTACAGAAGCACGTTTACCGTACTCTTTATCGACGTAGCTCAGTTGTGGATTACTGACGTAATAACACTGTTCATTATCACTCTTTGCTCTGATCATCCCTAAGCTACTTAGCAGTTCAGGAGTAATAACCTGACCGAAACTTAGTTTCTGATAACCTGATGGGCTAACGATTTGCTCATCAACTATATCTGCTGCTTCGTTATTTTGTGCTTTATCCATAGCACTGGTATCTGTAGGCGTTGGATTGACAGACAGCTCATCATTTTCAGCCATGTCTTTATCTGTATTATTCTTTTGCGTAGTGCCGTCATTATTTGAAGATGAGGGCTGTAAGTCACACCCTATCATCAGTTGCACAGTACTCATTAATAAAGTGCAAACCATTGCCGTTTTAAATATAGGTAATGCTGACTTTAAATGAAGAAATGACATGGCTTAATTCCTGAATTTGGGTCATTGATATTTATATACCTCAATTTAAGCGGCTTGAAGATAAAAGTTAAACTGCATCTGTTTAAGCACTCTGTAGCCTCAATCCATTTAAATCTTAGTTCTACTGCAAGAATAGGGTCTTGTTTGGAACCAGTATATATCTGGTTATACTTAATAAGCTTGGCTTTATTTTTCACCTCTTATTTATTACAACTTTCTTGCAATCCATTATTACAGGCTTTGCTATACCACTCTTTGGCGATAACTTTGTCTTGATTTATCCCATAGCCATAATCATACATTCTTCCAAGATTATACTGTGCTTCAGGCAGTCCTTGACTAGCCGCTTTTTGAAACCATTCAACGGCTACGGCATCATTTTCAAGTACTCCGTCCCCATAGTCATATAGTCTTCCCAGATTATTTTGAGCATTGACAAAGCCTTGTTCAGCCGCCTTTTGATACCACTGCATAGCCTTGGAATAGTCTTTATCAACACCAAGGCCTTTTTCATATATTACTGCAAGATTATATTGCGCCTCCATCCTTCCTTGAATCGCTGCTTTTTCGAACCATCTTACGGCTTGTGATTCATCTAGTTCAACCCCTTGACCAGTGACATACATAATTCCAAGATTGTATTGTGCTTCAGCATTATTTTGTTCAGCTGCTTTTTGATACCACCGAATAGCCTTAACGAGATCTCGATTTACACCATAACCATTATGATATATTTCTCCAAGGTTATTCTGTGCCTCAGAACGACCTTGTTCAGCTAACGGTTCGAATAGCTCAATCGCCTTACTATAGCTTTGATGATTTTCATCACTATCTCTATATAGAACCCCAAGGTTATATTGACCGTCCATATTTCCTTGCTCAGCGGATTTTTGCAACCATTCAATAGCGTGATCATAATTCTGATCTACGCCTTGACCCTCGAAATACAGTAAACCAAGATTGTTTTGTGCATTGGCGTTACCTTTATTAGCCGCTTTGGTGTACCACTCAACAGCCTGAGTATAATTTTGATCCACTCCTTTGCCTTCATCGTACATTCTGCCCAAGTTATTTTGTGCATCTGAGTCACCTTGGCCAGCTGCTTTTGTATATAGCTCGATTGCTTTAGCGTAGTTTTGCGCTACTCCTTGGCCATTCTCGTAAGCAACCCCTAAATCGAATTGTGCTGTAGTATCGCCTTGTTCAGCCAATCTCTGTAACGTTATAACGTCACTATGCTTTTCATTTAATGTCTGTGCGTAAGACGGTTGTTGATGCTGGTCATTTTTGGTTTTCTGACAGCTGGCTATCGAAATAGATGACAAAGAAAAACAAACAACAGTAACCGCTAATTTTATTTCATGTAAGGTCATATATTTCGTTCACTAATTGAAGATTATGGGTTCAAAGCTTAATGAAATCTATCAGTTAAAACTTAGCGGTAGCTCTGCTTCTAATAACAGCAATATTTTGCACAGATAAGTCAGTTGCAAGATGTCCTTTGCCTCTACTCTACGTTTATAAAAACATTCAATATTAGTAGCTAGTAGGCTCAGTCCTGCATCTTGCGCTAATCTATGCTGCTGGCGAAGCTGCTTGATTTGCATTTCGGTAGGCTGCAATCGTCCACTTGCCGACAAGCTGTCTAATACGCTTAGAATTGGCTCACAAATAAGCTGGCTCAAGGTCAAAACCTTAGTACTCTCAACTTCCACTAAGCGTCTTTTCTTACTCATAAGCTTGCTGATTTGCCCAGTTAGCAACGCTTTCAAGGTATTTTTCTTGGTAGGGACTCGACTATAGTCTAAATGAAACAAATGATCTGAGAGGATCAAAGAGATTGGAGTGAGTTCAATGGTATTTTCAATCATACTGACTTGAGCGACGATCATTTGAATCAGATAGCTATCGATGCGCTCAAGCTTATCAATAGTATCGATACTCTGCTGATCATTAGCGTTCCAATTAACTCGTAGGCGAACTTGGTTATTATTTTGATCGGCTAACGGCCACCAAACGCATTGTTCGATTTCATCAACTTGCAAACTGCCTATCTTAGCGGGATTTAACACTACAATCTCATTGACGGTGCCATTATCCATCAATTGTTGTAGCCAGCGTTGTTGTAGATGCTGCCAATCGTCAACGGCCAATTTTTTTACGCTATTAAGATAGCCGGCAAAATCATCATTTAACGAAGAGTGGTCTCGCACTTTGCTCCCGGTGACTGCAAGCCCACCATGGTCATTGAATCTGGGGTTAGCTAAGGTGCTGAACTGGTTCATCAGGTTTTGAGCCGTGCTAAGCCAAACGGCGTTATACCAAGCTGTTTGTTTGTTAAAATTTAAATCCTGTGCTTGCGCTCGAGCTTGGGTAAACTCGATAATCTGGTCTTCATTGGGCTCATAAAAATACAAGGTCAAACCGCGTGCTTTAGCATGACTCAACCACCAGCGTGCGCCTAACGGCAGCAAAATCAAATCAGCTCGGTTGTCATCGGTGTCATAAGTATGACGTAATTTACCTCGTAACTTTGGTAGCTGTGTCGCATCGCTATGCTGCAATTGGTACAAATAAGCACTCAGCTCTGCCAGACTAACCAATAGCTGACGCTCGTCAATATGATTATCACCTTTGATAAAGTCATGCATCTGACCACTCAGCTGGCGTAGCTGCATAGCCAAACGTGGTAGGTGCTGACTACGAACCAGTGTATTAGCAAGATGCATGCGATTAGCGGAAAAATGCTCTAGTTGCGACAAGCCTTGATACATGTATAAATAATGAATGGGATTCAACGAATCAAACTGCGAACATATTTGGCTTAATTATAGAAGTATTATCACTATAAGTTATAAAGTAAGAATGTATTGATATTTTAATCAATATTAAGATAAATAT
>NZ_JAGYWV010000018.1:0-31963 GCF_019279065.1 Psychrobacter sp. BF1 | reverse complement strand
TCCAAAAAATGGTCGATGCCCATCCGTAACTGGACGTCTGCTTTAAATCGCTTTATGATTATGTTTGATGATCGTATCAGCAGGCATTTAATCTAAATGGCAGTTACACAGAATCTGGGATGGGCTCATATTTGCATATATAAACCAAACAAACTCTATAGCCTTTAGAATTCCACCAACACCATCAACAGATAACCTAGGTATCTCAATACACCTGATGAAGCGTCATAATTATCCGTCTTAGCCATATTTTTATCAGACCTTTTACGCTTCTTTTCTATGACGCGTACATCGTACCCGTGAAAATTTTGACGCGACCCTATTCTTACTTGCTTATCAATTCTAAGGCTCTTTTTTAGATCAATAACGGCTTGTTTACTTGATGCTCTAATCTGCCATTGGGATGAATCAATAAGCTGACAGCCTACCGCCATGAAATCAAGCAATAGCTGTAATTGCTCTTGCTTGATGCCAAAATGTATTGATGCAGGTTTAAGATTTTGTTTTAAAATAAATATCTTAATAAATAATTTCAACTGGTCGGGATTGTTTATAGACATCTGATACGCTCTATTTAATGCTCTAATTAACGTTGCCTGATTTTCACTACCTCTAGGTCTACCTAATAACAACCTATCATCATCAAATATCTTTCTAGCGCGATGATACATAGACTGAGCTTCAGTCAGATTTATGCCATGTCTAATAGCAGTCTCAGGTAACATCTCATCTCGAGAGTTTATGCTTAACTTCTGCAATTCCTCCAGAAAACCTATGACGTCTGCATATTTAGGATGAATGAAAATTGAATTTATATTCGACTCATTAAATCCATTTAAGTTACGGTTTAACAGTTGCTGGATAGCATTGCTATTAGGTTCATCTATATTCTTAAATAATGGAGTTCTATTAACAGCTATTTTTTTAAGAAAGTATGATCTTATCTTATCTAACTGCACCGTCTTTGTCGTTGCATCATAGGCAGTTTTGTCTTGCCTATAAATGATAGAGTAATCTAGTCCTGTTATTAGCTCTAAAACTGTTATAGGTAGCTCCAAGCAAGCGTTACTCAGCCGCTCCCCTGCCAGCAGATGAGCAGTATGAATATAATGCTCGAAGGTTGTGTCGCACGTTAAATGCCCTGCCAAGCTAGCTAGCCCAAACCAAGTGCCTTGATACTTGTGATAGCCAAGGATACCTTCAATAACTCTCCCACACTGCTCATTATCATAATCAGTCATTACCTGTGCCAATGGCGAATTACTTAATACTAACGCCTGCTGACTAATAGCTGTATGCCGAAAGCTATGAAATGTGAAGTCGTGCTCTCCTAGCAATCTATCCCAAATTAACTTCATGAGATTACTAAAAACCACACTGGGTAACGGCTGATCACCTGAACCTTGAGAAAACAAGTAACGACGCTTCAATCTTTTCTGCTGACGATATAACTGAGTAAATTGTTTTAGCTCGTCTTTCTTAAGTAGGCAGTTAACCGCTATAAGGCGACTTGCGCTGCTACTTTTCAATCTCCGATAGCGATTTGGTCTTAGCCATATTTGTGGCTGCTCTATTCTTTGTCCATGCTCATCAGTATAGATATCTGCTATATCACCGACTTTAATACCGATAAGTTCTTTAATTCGCATTCCTGTTCGGTATGCAAGACTCAAGATTAGTAAACATAATCTTTTTTGCTCAAGGTCTAGCTCTGAGTTAACTATATATTCTTTCATCGCATGATATATCCGAGGCGATATCATGTTCGCATTTACCACTTGGCGTTTATTACCCCACGGGAAATACACATATGGAGCATCGTAGTGTGTTCGCTGATAATCATGAAAAGCTCGTAGTCTGCCGTAAGTAAATTTTTGAGTATCTTTGAGCTTATCCAGATATGAAACTTTATTTTTGCTTAGATGCTCATTATTCAAGACATTGAGACTACCTTGACTTAACACATCGTCTGCACAGCCAACTAAATCATCATCCGTATCTAGATTGCCTTCACCAAAGCCTGAGTCTTTGTGCAAAATAGAATGCTTTCTTCCATCCTTAATCTTACTTTGAATAATCTCCTCATATACAGCTTCAAAGTCTTCATCAGACCATTCATCAAGCTCCTCATCCATTGTTAGCATCAGCCAATCCCGACCAATACATCCCAGATATTTACTGATGGTATCTAACCTGTTATTGCTATCATTCAATAAGCTCTTTACCCATCCTAAAAGACGCATGGCGTTGGGTTGGGTTAACTCCTGCTGTAACAGCTCTACTTGTATAATAGCGGATGCTTTACTACCTTTAAGGGCATCTTGAACCTCTTTAATAAGATTCTTACTAAAGCTTGGATAATCTCTACTATTGGTGCTTTTTTTGTCTGATCCCGAATAACTTGCTACAAACAACTCTGACCAAGTAAGCGGCTGTGGGTTTGATTTAAACACCTCTTGATTATAATTAATAAGCTTATTTGTAGTTAAGCCCGTCGTTTTAATCCTGCCCTGTCTAACAATAGCCAGCGCAGTGTCTATATCGCCCCCCTTCATCTGCCGCCAATGATAGTCAGCGTATTTTATTAATTGTGATAAATGTGGTTTACTTTTATCTTTATTCTGTAGTTTTAGCTTCTTACAAATCTCATTAATAATGGTTTCAAACGATTTCACACCTTCTTTTTTTAACTTTTTATCTTTTAGCGCATATAAAAAGCAAAGTGTCATATCGTCAGGTATGTACTCGACATAGCGCTGTAAGCTTGTATCAGATATATCCCCTGAAGTATGACCTTGCGTATGAGAACAACCGTAATTGTCATCATCAATACTTAGCAAGATTAGCGCCAAACTCTCATGGTCGATACCTGAACCTGGTAACTCATCAGTTGCTGGTACCTGCAATTGGTATATCTCACGTTCGCCTAGGAGCCATTGATAAAGTGCTTTTAACACATCTATGTCATCTAATCCCCCGTACATCACGCTACAGTAGAGCGCCGACTCAATAAAATCATTGTTTGAGAACCTTTTTTTTCGTTGCCATATTTCAATCATCTGCTGGCTAGCATGACTCACTTGAGTGCCATTCACCATCCAATCATAAGATATTGTTAAATTATCGCGCTCTGCTATGACTGGCACAACTGGTTCATCTAGATTCAGTTCATGAGCTTTGTTATAACTCCGTATATATTCTAAAAACCCTTGTCTGGCTAGATAATAGGTATGCGCAGTATCAAAATGCATTTCAAGTACACTATCGATAGCTTGATAATATTCAGTTAGATCTGTCCCTGTGGGTATGTGATTGTCATCAACATACGAAGCTATCAAAACCTTAGCCTCATTTTTGATAGCTTCATGACTTTTACTTTTATTTTCTTCTCTTAACTGATGGGCAACCGCATTATCCATATATATTCACCTTAACTTGTCGTAGGTTAAGCCGAATAGCAACTTTATCTAAGTCAGCGGATAATTCTTTTAGCTCATTAATGGATAATGACGACATTGGATGCATAGCTTCCTGATCGGGATGTTCATGACCATATAAAGCGCAGATCAAATGCTCAGGAGACCTATTCGTTAGTAGTGAACGTAATTGATGTCTTAGCCAATTATCTTGGTGACTAAAAAAATGTTTTATCTGATAGCGAACCTTACTAGGCGTAATACCGGCAAACCCTTTGGGATTTTGACTAAATAGCTGAATGAGTGGCTGACTAGAGTTGAAAACGTTATTTATAGGAAATTGATCATTGGGATATATAGAATTATGCATGACCGCAAATTGCTTGATATATTCAATATAATTCTGAATAGCTGTGATTAAGAAATCACTAAGAGGAATAAGCCTTCCCTGCCCTTGTCCATGACGCTCTTCTTTATCCGACACCCATAACAGCCGCTGCCTAAAATCAAATTGATTTAAAAGCCCAGGCGCATGCTTTACAGGTCTAATCCCAGTCTGAATAAAGATGATGTGCCATAGCCAGACACTATAAGCATTAAACTGCTCAATATAACGGTCCTGCCTTATGCTTACGTTCCGCTTTAATCGACCGTTATAACTCTCAGCTGCCTCAGCAAGCTCATCAAAAAACTTTTGACAGATATCAGTATTCAAAGTCATGTCACTACCGATATATTTTTTATATCGATTGCTTTTGGTGCTAGACATACTAAGCTGTCGCAGCTCACCTTGGCTGTCTGCAGTACAGTATTCAGTCAATAGCTGTATAGCGCTGTAGTAGGTCCTCTCTAAGCTTATCGTCTCAATACTGGTGTAATACAAGGGCGAGCTGTGTTTCACGTCAACCCCAGTAATCATGTCGGCATGTAATGGCTCTTGCAGCTCATTCTTTATAACTGTATATAAACAAGCGTCAATATGCTGATTTGATAACACTGGTAGCTCTAGTTGCGTTTTTAAGCTTGCCAGCACTTCAGATACTTCATCACTATCCACCAAAAACTTATTTTCAATAACTGCTTGTAGCCTAGCTGGCAGAGGTAATTTAAATTCATTATCATGGCTTTGACGATGCGGTAATAAGTGGCTCCTACGATTCGAAGTTACGTTAATAGTATTACTCATAGCATAACTATCAGCAGCCGAACCGTTATCATGACTCAACCACTTGCGCTGACTTTTATCCAGTTCTAACTCATAAATTACGTCTTGGATCTTCCGACCACTTAATAGTGATAGTAATATGACCGCATAAACCTGACGCTGCTTATAACTGACAATAATAAAAAGCTGCCACACCCGAGCAAATAGCACTTGATAGCTTAGTAGGCTTAGTTGACGTAGGTTGGTAGGAAAATAAAACTGATTACGGCGGGCATGTCGATAATTATTTTTTAGCTTCCATTGCTGTAGTTCTGAAGATTTAGCGGTTGTACTGGAGGGTTTAAAATCATTGTCTAGGAGCGCAGGCGGGTCATCATCAGCAATATTTTCAGCGTCCGCCACGTTATCATTTTTATGGGGTCTGCCAAATATTGTGACTCGTATTGGCTCATCATCACTATCTAGGTATCGCTTATTAGCGTGTTCTTTATTAAGATCATTGTTTTGTGAATTGCTATAGGTTTTACCTACAAACGCTTTGTTCTCTGCAACCACTTCATAAGCAAGTCTGATCTGGCTAATTTTACCAGCCAGCTTTTTATTAACGATCCTGCCTAACTTTTCATCATTTCCGATTTGGGCTTCGTATTGACGTAACGCCGCTAATACATCTGTGAGTGAAGCATGTTGAGCATGAATACTAATCAATTTTTTAACAATCTCAGATTGTGGGTTATTGTCCTTTAAACCCATCCTTAGACGCACACTTAGCTGATTGACTTTGGCGGAGTGGTCATCTTTACGTATAGCGATCATAATGATGACTTGCAGATATGCACTCATAAACTGCCATGCTTCATTATCAATATGTGCTTGACCATACTTCTGGTAAAACAAGACCAGCATATAAGTGACTGCCCAATCCTCAATCTTTTTTCCCTTGATGACTGTCCTGACGATAGTTTCACATTCAGACGATGTAAATACTGGCATAACTAGGCTGGCATGTTCACCAACGCAAAGACAAAAGCTAGGTTTAATCTGAATAAGATTAATAATTAGATTTTGCACTTTTATATAGTGCGGTGAATCAAGTGGTACTAGCTGATCTAGAACCATTTTTAATTCGTTGTTATCAAATTTCTTTATATTCATTAGGGTACATCACTCAGCCAGTTCATATTTTGAGGGATACCTATAACACGCTCTTCTAGTTCAAATTTACATTGCATATATTCATAACTACTTTGACTAATGCCTGCAAAACGGCAATAGCCTTTTATAGTCAGATATCTAATGCCCATTAGTTGGCATATGACGCTTCGAGGTGCCGTACCTTTAAGTGCTTTAAATAAATCAGGATGGTGCGCATCTTTCAAGAAAATCAAATCTATAACCTCCATCCATGCCAGCTGCTGAATATCTTTAATACTTTCAGGCGTAATTAAACACGGATAATCACTATCGCTCTCTAACCTCAAAACCTGATTAATCCTCTGAAACTCATTGCAGAAATAAAAAACATTATCTCCTCCTTCAATCAATCGAAGTGGCGGTCGATAGAACTTATTAATACATTCCATATTGACGTAGGTAGGCTCAGGTTTAAATCTCTGCCAAACAGATAAAGCCGTCTCAGCATAACGATGTACAAGTAAAGTACTTTTACATGGAACTATGAGTTTTTGCCTTGGCTTAAAGTTAATATTTTTCATGTTTATTTCGTAATTAGTGAATATAATTCATGTTATATAATAATGACTTAGGTGTCAAACACTTTAATGTCATGGTGCTCAAAATTGTAGAATGGTTATAGACTTTAAATATTTTAGATTATTTTAAGCACAAAAAAACCTCTTAAAGCCACAACTAATATAGCTCTAAGAGGTTGTTATTTTTTTAGGGTTTTACTAGGTGGGTAGCTCAGAGTTGGGGTTTGCATTCTTACCCATTCTTCGAAATTAAAAATTGATGAAAACTTATATTTAATACAGGTCTTCTAGTCACTACTATCATATCTATCGTTCAGCTGAAGTCACTATCACAATACCAATAAGACCTGGCAAGTGCTTGGAACATAGCCACTTGCCATGAATTCTTATACAACTGAAAATATCCTTTTGCTCTAATTGTAAGCTCTGCCTGTATAGCACTTGCTCCTATTTCCCCATAGAGAGATAAGGTGTTTTTCAAAGCAGCAAGCTCAGCTGTCGTTTCCTTTTTGTAACGAGAGCCTAAATCACAGTTTAGAAAATGATTCTTGACTTTAGCCTTTGAAATATCATCCCAATGATCTGGAGGTTGAACGTAAAAACGAATAGTTATTGGAATTGTGCGAATCGCTTCAGCGAAAAGCCATTGTTCATTAATAAAATGATTATGATCGAAATAAGGGTGTAAGCTCTGTGTTTCTTCAGTAGTAGCAGTAACAACGCCCTTTCCACTGTTACAATCTCTACATGATGGTACAAGGTTCATCGGAACAACTGATAGCTGAGGAAACTTAGATTTAGGTAAATAATGATCCAGAGTTCTAACTGAAGCAAAACCACAAAATGGACACTTACCTAATGGCGCTGAATCGTACAATTTGTCATAAATTGATCTTGCAGGCTTATCCTGACCTACCATGTGTTCAGTGTAAACAGCTGTAAGCTCTGCCTTAGTTACTGTGCCTAGGACAATATCATCTTTTTTATAATTACTAGCTGGAAGAGTATAAAGCTGTTTGATCAATGCTTTTTCTTCATATTCTTTTGCCGCAAGAAAAATAGTGTTATCCACTGCGTTTAGCCGATTACGTAAACTGTCTTTCTGAATACTATTGATACAAGTTTGATAAACTGATCTTGGATCTTCATTAGGAGCAACTATAGCTCTCATATTTCATCATCCACTTGTGAGTCTCTAATCGAAATCAATGAACGTAACATTACTCTACCTTCAAAACCGAGTTGATATTGGTATTCCTTATCTATCTCTTCGTAGCTCTTACCTTCTTTCACAGAACTTGCTAGTAAGTCGTGGAAACCGGATTTGGATACCTCCAAGCCAAATACCTCTCTTGTTAAAATACCTACATTTTCAGCAAATGTCTCAATTTCTGGTCTATCGACATTGAAAATGAGTCTTGCTCTTCTAATAATAGACACGCAAGACTTAGGGACTTCCTGCAATATCACTGGTGAATGTGTTGCGATAATCGCCACACCATTGCGATTATCCATTAAATCAGATAAAGCTCTAGTGAATGCAGATAGAAGTGGTGGATGAAGATGACTTTCGGGTTCATCAAGTAAAACCAGGGTTTTCTCTTCAACTGTCTCTACTAGTCTAGTAATAGTTAAAAGCACGATAGCATGGCCTGAACTCATTCTTTTAAACAATGCTTCAGACTTTTCAAAAAACTGCTGTTTACCATCAGAATAATCATGAACGTATATATTACGAAGTTGACATAAGTCCATTTCGGCAAAATTAAGATCGGATTCTAATTTTTTAATAGCATCAATCCATCTACTTCTCTTGGAGCTTAATGCAAAACAAAGTCCCAAACTTATAGTGAAGTCTTTAGATAAATCCTCTATATTTTTCGATGTCCAAGTGTTCGTTTCAATTACGTATTTTTTTAAACCTACATAGTAATACTGCATTCCAATATTTGCGTTGGGTTGATCTTTAGGGGGAATAAAAGGATCGAATGCACTAAAAGAAACAGAGACAACTCCAGCAAAATAATCTTTATTTAAGGATCTATTCTTTCCAAATAAATTTGAGGTTTCAAAAAATCCAGCATGATTTTCTAAGCCTCGATTAGGAATAAGCGCATCAACCATATTATTAAGTAAAGTTGTTTTTCCTACACCATTCCGACCGATTAAAATATGTATGTTAGAGGAAGGCTTGGTAGTCGGATCTACTTTAAAACATACATTAATTCCAGAGTAAATACTATTAGAAGGCCTTTCAAAAAAGAAATCATAGTTCGTTAATTCAGCTTCACCTTGTAAAATTCGCCGAAACTGATGTTTTACGGTTGTAAGCTTAACTGATCTTAATAAGGAAACGCTAAAAGCAGTTTCATTACTGACAGTTTCTAAAAGTCTGGAATTGTATACCACATCACCTAAAGTTTTTAATATGTTCTCTCGCATATTATTAGAAAGATACTGCATAAGATTATGGTAATAATCAGCATCTTGGCCTAAAGAATAAATATGTTCTAAAGAGTTGAAAATTCGAGGCATTTTACCCGATGTACTACTCTGCTCTTGCCCAATAAAGCCAATTTTCACGTCACCTACAGATTGCTTATTACCTTGTTCATCAAAGACAGTAAGTCTAAATAGCGTTTCAAAACCAAAGTCATCCCAGTTATCATACTGTAAAAAAACAGTGCTTTTGCCAGTAGAAGGAAGATACTCATTTCTCGTTAATGCTCTAAATGTTATTTCCATCTCTCAATTTCCTTTTTTTAATATTCATTGCAATCGTTATAGTAAAGCTCTTAAAAACTTATTTTTAAGTAAATATTAATATTTTGAGAGAAATAAATGTATATATTTCTTAATACTATTTTGAGTAGTTATATCTATTAAATCTTTAAAGATTCTATGCGGTTCTGTCATTTAATTCTAATATCTAACCCTTTAAAATCATAGCTACTGATATAGTCTAATCCAAATAAAACCGATACAATTCTATTAACAATCACATTTAATAAAATAAACGATGACTTATTCAATAGACTATCGCAAACAGGTACTTTCTAGCATCGCGGATGGTATGACAATACGAGAAGCTGCACTATTTTATGGACTTAGCACCAGCACCATTCATAGTTGGCAACAGAAATTAGTCCCTAAAACAACCAGAAATAAAGCACCGACTAAAATACCTGATGACACATTGATTGAAGACGTAAAAAAATACCCAGATGATTATATAGTCAATCCACAATAAAAGAGATACAACCCATATCATGAAACAGTTTAGGTAAATTATTCTCCATCCACCCTTGGCGTAGAAACTTAGCCTGCGCCCATTTTTTTTCGATAGGGTTCAGATCAGGGCTATACGGTGGCAGCCATAAAATACGATGGCCGTACATATTGAGCAGCTTTTGAATACGTCTATTTTTATGAAACCGAGCATTATCCATGACAATCACGCATTTGGTTTTAAGACTTGGGATCAGTGTCTGTTTACACCAATGATAGAATATATTGCTGTTAATATTCTGCTCAAAGTAAGCAAGGGCAAACAGCATCTTTTCATGAAGAGCACCAATAACGTTAGTACGCTTTTTTACTTGCCAGTTGTAGCTATCAATACAAGGGCTACCGATTGGCGCATAGCCATAAGGTCTCATTGTTTCAGCCTCAAAGCCGCTTTCATCCATATAGACAATGGGATAGCCTTGCTGCGTAAAGCTATCGAGCTTATTCTGATACGCCACTCTTTTGATCGGACAGGCTTTTGGATGCTCCAAGGTCTTTTTTTTGACTGATACCCAAACGCTTTAAGGCGATCTCAATGCCTGATTTGCTACAGCCTAAACGCTGTGCTCGCTCGTACATGTAATCGTCTGGGTATTGCGCAACGTCTTGAAGAAGTGCTTCATTTGGTATTTTACTGGGTGCTTTATCCCGAGATTGTTTAATAATTGGGTTTTTCAACCAGCGTTGTAATGCAGTTTTACTGATATTATAGAAAGTACATGCTTCACGAATAGTCATGTCTTTGTTTCTAACACTTTTAATCACTTGCGCTCGGAAGTCTGCAGAATAAGTCATAGTTATTAATATCTTTCTCTCAGTTTTAAAAGTATTGTATCTTATTTATAAAAGACCGACTATAACTACGAAAGAGCTCGTCGATTAAATTGTAGTAAAACGGGCATTTTCAATGCTCTAAAGCGTCTTGGCATCAGTCAAAAAAAAGACCTTCGAGCATCCAAAAGCGTGTCCGATAAAGAGAGTAGCTTACCAGAGTAAGCTCGATAGCTTTACGCAGCAAGGCTATCCCATTGTCTATATGGATGAAAGCGGCTTTGAGGCTGAAACCATTCGTTCTCATGGCTATGCACCGATAGGTACACCCTGTATTGATAGCTACAACTGGCAGGCAAAAAAGCGTACCAATGTCATCGGTGCTTTGTATAAAAAGATGCTGTTTGCGCTTGATTACTTTGAGACAAATATTAATAGCAATATATTTTATGGCTGGTGTAAGTCCACACTTATTCCAAGTCTCAAAACCAAGTGCGTGATTGTCATGGATAACGCTCGGTTTCATAAAAGCAGACGTATCCAAAAACTCCTCAACAGGCATGGCCATCGTATTCTTTGGCTGCCGCCGTACAGCCCTGATCTGAACCCTATTGAGAAAAAATGGGCACAGGCTAAGTTTCTACGCCAAGGGTGGATGGAGAATAATCTACCAAAACTATTTCATGATATGGGCTGTATCGATTTTATAAAGACTTAACTATATGCCACTCGAGCTCAATAATTAAAATATAATGGTCCAACTCAATACAAAAAAACACCCCTACAAGCCTCATCAAAATAGCTCATAGAGGTTTTCTATGTTTATTTTTTCTTAGCTGAGTGTAAGAAACATGGGCCTTGCTATAAACTCAAACTTGAAAAATATCCACCTTAGTCTCTAAACATTTTCTTAAGGCTAAGTCATTACTACCAATACCAAACGAAAGCTCAGGTTTTTGATAAAAGTCTAACCCTCTGCCAATTTTTATAATCCAGTCATTATTCAATCTAATTTCACAGTCATGTAAATTTTCATTAACTTTAACTTCAAGTGCAATATCAAGCTCCAAAAGGCTTTGCTTAAGTTCACCTAAACGATCTGATATTTCTTTGACGTCAGTTTGTTCATCATAACTAGTCACTAATACAATTTTTTTAATACTTGGTACTTTGACAAAAACCTCACAAAGCCTAACAAAGTTATGAACCTGATGAGATGATCTAATATATGGGTCATCTATTTCAACAGATTTGACACCCTTCAAATAAGGTCCAATTATTGACTCATAACTATACCCAGTATCACCGTAGCGAATCTCAAAGTGCCTCTCTACTACTTTATCTTCCAAACGATCAACATCTTGAACTTCAGCTCCTCTGCTCAGTATGGCTGAATCATCTACATATGCTACAGACTCTTTAATAGTTACCGGATTATCCTTTTCTTTAGTGCCAGATAAAGCTTGTTTTCCAAAGCTTAAATCATGATCGATATGAATATTTCTACGATAAGGATCCTGTGTCGCGAGCGCGGAACGCGATTCTGGACAGTAAACGACAATCTCATCACCCTTAGTATTTATATAAGATAAATTAATTTTTGCAAACTCATCATCTGACTTGCGCTTATTCATTTGCTCTTTTACTCGACGACGAGACTCAATGGCGTAAACAACATACTCTTCAAACTCTTCATCACTGGGCGGACCATCTGGATGTAATATCTTAAGAAATGCAGCAACTATTTTTTTTATACCTTTTTCGTCACGCCCTTCTACTGCATTACCTAATTTAATACGGCTACTCACCTCTTCATAACGATTAGTCTGTTTTAACTGGTAATGAAATGCCTCCGCTATATAGTCTGTAATAAACCCATAGTTGCTTGTTAAAAACTCGCTACTATTTTTAGGCATTTCCCATCCTGGTAAATAGCAAGCAAAACGGTCCATCATTGCCAAATCAAACTCTTTAGGTAGCGGTTGAAAAAGATCATATACTTCGGAGTTTACGATTTGCTCTACTGATAAATCTAAATTGCCCACAAAAGCCATTGAAGCATCTGCAATGACTTCCACCCCTCGAGAGAAGCGACCATTCGCCATAAAGTCTTTCATAATTTGAATAGTATCTTGATCTCTAATCTTGATACCACCAACTTCATCAAAAGCAACCGTATCCCAAAATCCTACTAGTCCAATTTGTTTGCGTTGATTATTATAAAATAGAGTAGCTTTAGTTGCTTGACCACCACTGATTAACGTAGAGTAAGGTGAAAATTCACTGAAGAAATATGACTTACCTGTACCTCGTGGGCCAAGCTCAATGAAGTTAAAGTTTGGCTCCACTAAAGGCATTAAACGAGCTAAAAAATGCATTTTAACTCGTTGCGTTAACTTGTCAGGTTCTAGGCCAACAGACCGTAATATAAAACTTAGCCATTCATCACGGGTACATTGAGCTCGCCCTTCACAGTACTGATTAAAATTAAAACGGCTGAGCTGAATCGGTCGTAAGTCTTCAATATAAAAAGCGTAATCATCCTCTTCAATATCGTTGTAAGCTATGGTTACTTCCGCCCAAAGCCCACCTTGTAAAAGACGATCGTGATCTTTGTAATATTTTTCACTAATAGCAATTCTTCTAGAGTCAAAGTTCTCTAAAGCTGCCCAGTGTCTCTTGTCTTTTTCGATATAGTTCACATGTACTTTATCAATAAAGCGGAATTTACCTTTAGTAGCTACTTTAGACTGTGCGTGATTCGCCTCATTGGGTCGAACATAATTGTCATTTAAAGTCTCTAACACGGCTTCCATGCCAGCTTTAATTTCATCTGGGTCATCGCTCGCACAATACCGTGCCAATAAAAACTCAAGCACAAATGTAGGAACGTTCGTGCCTTTTTTGATCCGATGTACCAAGTCTTTTCTGACTACTTTGCCATCAAAAAGTTCATTTAGTTTTTTGTCTAAAGCATCCATAATTTACACCGTATAATCTGTTTCAAGCTCTATCTGCTCATATACTGCCATGGTCGAAGGATTAAACGCTTTTAGGATAAACTTGCCCTCGAATTCCATATCCATTTTCAGAGTTATTTTTTGTTCATTGTCCGGTGTCATTATAATGGTACCTGTAGCAGTATTAACCAGACCCCCGGTTTTTGCCTCGCCAACTACTTCACCTTTTTTATTATGTGCCTCTAACAAGACTTCTACTTGCACATCTACAGAAAACATATCTTCAGTTTGTAATGTGAGTGCTACTACCGGCATCCTTGTGGTAATTCTTTTAGCACCGTTTTTATAATTAATAGCCACTTTGAATTTCTCTACCGAAACCTGGCTATCTTTTGAACCATCAAGCTTCACTGTAATAACCGGAACAACACACTCTTGAAGTGATGCTCCACCATGATAATAAAGCATGCCTGATTTATAAGTGGCAAATGAAAGCGGTCCTGCAACTTGCTTGAAGTCACCCTTGATGCCTGCCTGCTCACTGCTTAGGCGATAGTGATGCAAGTCACTATCACCCTCTCCTAATACGCAGCGCTCATGAATTACTTTCCAGTCGCCTTGCGGTTTATTACAAGTATCACCCGCTTCTGCATGCGTATTCATAAAGAAGCCATGATCAGTCACTATAATGACTTCATTAAATCCAATCGCTTTTAATTTAAGGATAGCTGTGCGGATGTTTTTGAGCGCACTAGTCACTGCATCAGGTGCTGTTTCAGGGTGATTTTCGAACTGACTGTCTATCTCAACTGACCGAAGGATAAACAACTCAACGTTCTCATCGACTTTCTTACCTGTACCTCGCGCATATTTCTCAAGCCTTCCCTCATCAAACCGTTGACCATAGCGCTTTCGTACTAAGTTCATACGTTGCTCAACTGTTTTGACTTCTTGATCATCAATATAAGGCACTATATCTTTTCCAGATTTTTCTAATCTAAATCCTGTACTGGCACCAGGAAGTAAGCTTGCCATGCCTACCAAGGTTATACTGGGTAATTGAGCCAATGCAGTCGTTATCTCAACCGCTCCTTCGTTCTCAATCTGCTCCTTTAAAGCCATTCCCATCTCATAGCGTAAAGCATCAACCATCAGATAGGCCACTTTATAGCCATTTTGCTGCAATTTTGGCGCTACTAGTTTATCAAATACATCAGTATTAGGTAGGTAACCCAAGACAGGCCAGCCTTCATTTTGTAAATACTGAGTAAATAATGATTGAACTTTCTCCATCAGCTTACCGTATCGTTGGCGAGTTTGAGCTTGAATTGGCTTGGTTATTTCTTCAAAGTCTTGCCCACTACATAAAGTTACCGCTTGCTCGAACTCACGGTGTAGGCGGTCTACCTCACGCAAATGGCTAGTATATAGCTCGATAAGCTGATCCATATTCCGAGCCTTACTCGGAATCATTCCTTCATACTCAGTACAGGACTCTAACAAGGCCAATGCAGGTCTTAATAAGTCCCACTGTAGCTGACTCTCACCTCGGCTCATCCATACAGAGTCAGACTGTCTTGAGATAATATCTCGCGCTGCCCGCATATCATGTCGCTGCATGGCGCTTATCGCTGTGGATAAGAAAGTTCTTTCTTCAAACGGGAAAGTGTCTTTTACGCCTAAATCACTCATACTTTGACAAAGAGCAGCCAGACCTAGATCCCTTTCGACTTCCTGAGCTTTATCTATATAGATATCTCTCGTTCGTATATCATTGCGAAGTCTTGCACATATTGTTTCAATGGTAGGTAATGCATTATCATCTGCTCTAGCCACATCCTCCAGCTTAGGAGGCAGTGCTTCTGGCAAATCAAATACAAACTCACTAAATAAGACATAACGCCACAGCTCATCAGATATAACTGACCAAGACTTACTGCGTGTCTTCAGCTTAAGACCAATGGTAGCTTTCAATAGCCTTTTAGCCTCACTAATCCAAATTTGAGGGTCTTTATCACTATTACTAAGTGCCGCTTCTTGCATGTCATTAGGATGAAGTAACGCAAGAATAATTTCATTGGCCGAATCGGTATTTAATAACGACTTCAAATTTGGCCAGCTGTCCCCGCCCCCTATTGCATCAATAACAGCAAAGCTTGGGCTGCTATCCTCTTTAAATATATTACGTATTTGAGCCGCGTAATCTGGTTTGGCTGTTAAGCAGATTGATAAAAAGCTATCGCTGTCCTTTTTTGGGTCAGGGAATACAGCACCACATTCTGCATAGATAGAAAATGGGTCAATTTGTTTCTGCTCATCAGTTAATGATGGGCTGGCAGGCACATATACCAGCAGCTCATCGACCTCTTTTGTTCCAATCTTGCTAAGCGCATCTAGGGCAGCTGCACGACTAATAATACTAGACTCAGTTGTATCGACTACGATAGTTTTTTCTTGAGTCATACTGAGACAGATCTCTCGATACCTTTGATCTGGGTCATATACTATCAATACTTGCTTGGCTTGCAATAAGGGCTCAAGCTTTCGTTGCTTAATATACTCTTCAATATTCATACGTTATTTATATCCTAAGACATGCAGCTTTCTGCACCTTATAAGCAGCCAAACTTGGGTTATGACAGACCAAGCTTACTAACTAAAATCACAAGCTTGGCCTACTAAATTATTGTAATCGGGCTTTAGCCTCATTAACCATATCATTCAGCATAGTTTCAGACGCGGGTATGGGCTGCCATTCTAGCTTAGTCTTTCCAGTGGGCTTTTTCCCACGCATGATCGGCACTTCTACTTCTTGCCAAAACATATCTTCTACATCATGTGCTATGGCAAGGCTTCTATCTTGATGGCATTTTCGTAGCACACGTTCTGGCCACATACTGGCTGCTAAATGCGCCCAGTCATATTCACCTTCTTCTAGCTTTTCCCAGGTTTCTTTTAACTTTTTCTGCCAAGCAGTATGCTGAAATAGCTTCCATAATGGCGCTGCTGTAATCTGAACTCCATCATTTAAGTTGGGTTTCCATATTTTTGCTAAGCGCAATAACTCATCACGAAAATCTTTTAGCTCACTCTGAAAGTCAGTCAGCTTGGTCAGCTCTTTTTCTTCTGTGCTGCTACGATTAGAGTTATTGCTTAAAGCATTCAAATCTTCAGTCACCAAGGTTAGTCTTGGCTCGACAAAGTCATTTATACAGCTATATAGTGTTTGCGAGTTTAAGCGATGATAATAAACCCAGAGTGTATATGAGCCTGATACAGTTTGGAGTGGCCAATAAATAGGAGCAAATCTTTTATTTCTTGAATAAAGCTTTAAGTGGTTATCAAAAAACCCCATTGGCTTTGATAAATACTCTTTTATGCTATCTTCATAGACATCAGGATTCAACAAAATAGAATGGTTGTTGTTACTAATTAAATTTGTTAATTGATTAAGTGAAATAATCTCATTTTCTTCTTTAAGGCACCATCTACCAAAGTTAGTTCCCATATAATACGAATAAACTCTAGACTTCCAACTACTTGCTAATGATTCAGCTATCTTCTTATAATTATTCTCTGGTCTCTCTCTTTCATCTAAAATCTTAGATGAAAGCTTATTAAATACAATAGATTCAACACCATAGCACCTGAGAACCACTTGATCTAACTCTGTATATAAGTTCTTGATATTTGAGATAGCCATATCAAACAGTTCTAAAGAAAATTCTTTGTTTTCACCAACCTCAATAACTAGTTCTTCGAAGCTTTCTGGCTTAAACACATCAAACTCTTCAAAAAATGAAAATATTTTTTTAAATTCATCCGTAATTGCTTTACCTAACTCTTCTAACTTTCTATCAAATATGTCTGGTGCTGGTAATAAAGTTACATGAGCAGATAACCATTGATACCTACCTCTTTCACCAACCTGAAAAACTCTCAATAAAAGTTTAAATAGTGAAGAGTTAAATAAGGCTAATAAACTATAGACCTCAAGCGTATCAAAAGCACTCTGCTCTGGAAAAAAGCCTGGACCATTATCGTTATAAACTACATTCTCATCCTCAATTATACGAACTCCAAACCCTACTGAATTTTTAATACTCCAACCAAGAGATTTTCTCCCTATATATTGTATATTTTTCAAAGTTCTAGACTCTGAACCATATTTACCAATAGCAAATGCTCTTAATTCTCTACCATCATTCAACCAATTAATACTCATATCTAGTGGAGCATAAAAAGTTGAGAAAACACCACCTTTAAATAGAGGGTTCCAACTGCATTTTTGAACTTCCCAAGTATTCCGAGCAAACCTCTCGTCATCTCCAGTTATCAACCCTTTTCTTACTGTCCCATAATTTTTTTCTAAGCTAGTTCTAGTAAACAAGTTTAAAAGCCAAGGCTCTGCCCAATAACATAAAACCCCCATAGGAATTAGTGAAAAGTCTTTTGATTTAACAATATAAGTACGCTTATAAGATAAATTACAGAACTCTTTTAATACTGCTTCCTTATTTTCTGGTTCTTCTCTTAATATGTCTGCACATAAAGTACTATCTTTCAGCTGATTCTCTTTAAAAACTAATAGTGCTGTATCTACAGCAGCATCCAACACTCCTCCACCTAAATCAATTAGGTAAGACAGTGTATTCTTTTTCAAGAGAGTGTTAACTCTAAAGTCTGTAATCCTTTCGTTTAAGATCAGCGTTCGTGATAAAATAACCCCACAAAACCTGTTTGAAGTTCCTAATATCATCGCTCTTTCGATAAAGTTATTAATTACATCATGTGAATGATCGGCGTAAGCTTGTTTGATATAATGATCTAGTTTACTAGTAGAGCTTCCAAAAGGCGGATTCATCAATATTACGTCAAACTTCTTACGACTCAAGTCGATAAAAGCGAAACCTTTAGCCGCATCTTCTGCAAAAAGTCTCTTTTCACCAGCTGCTGATGTTGCCTGCTCTGAGTAGCCTTTAAGTGCCTGTAAAATCAATTGCTCAGCATCTTCCCAAAACGTCTCATCATTAATACCACTTAGATCAAAGCCTAGCTCTTGCTGAGGAGTAGCTTCTAATAGCTCCTCCTCAAATAAATCACCTATACGATTTGAGGCTTTTTTATCCTGCCATTGATTACGTGCTTCATCAATCGCTGATTGGATTTCTTGTTCAATTTTTAATAACGTACCAGCCTCACCAGCTAAACTCATTTTGTCAAAAATAACCTCTACCAACTGACCCAGTGCAGGCGGGTTTAAAGTGCTGGTAAACTCTTTTAATAAGTCCTGCTCCCCTGGCATCGGCTCTGCACAGACAATATTAGACTTTACGATAACAGGACGCTGCTGAGGCTTAATACCTTGCTCATGCCAGGCACGCTGCGCGCGTTGCCAGAGACTTAACCCAGCAATCTGAACGGCTCGTGGATCGATATCCACACCATGAATATTATGTTCAATAATTAGTTTGGGTATTTGCTGCTTAAAGCTATCTAAGTCTCCATAGCTACTTTGTAAGGACTGCAACTCCATTTCTCTTTCAAATACGTCTGCACCTTGTTCTACTTCAATTTGCCACGCTTCAATATAAATGCGCTCAAACAAATCAAAAGCATAGAGACCAAAATGCATAGATCCACATGCAGGATCTAACATTCTGATAGTACGAGGATCTTTTAGCGGTCGGTGCTGAATATAAACAGGCTGACTCAAGATCTCTTCTTGCGTCAACGCATCTGCTTCATTATTAAGATTTGACTCATATTGAATAGGACTGATTTCGTCTTTAACCAAGAATACTTCATTAGGGCGTTTAACTAGATATTGACAGCTATCAACCAACGTAGTATTACCTTTAGTCATCTCATACCAAATAAGCCCTAACGTATTGTCAGTCAAAAACTCTACTACGTAGCGTGGTGTGAAGAACTGATTACGCACAGCCATCTCTCTACTCGTACGAGGTGCACGAGAAGCAGAACGCATCTTATCTATTTCATCACGACCATTCCAAAACTGATAAATCCAACCAATAGTTTCATCTTCTGCCCATAATGGCTCAATCTCGTAGTCATTTATTTGTTCAATCAGCTGCAATAAAGCAGTCTCACGAGGAAACAGGCGACCTTGAACACTAAAGCGATCAAACAAGACTGCTAGATCCAGACCGAACTCATCAAATAGGCTAAACAGGTAGCTTTGATATGCATCCCCTGTTTCCCCATGACTACCGTCTTCTAACATTTGATAAAGCTGAAACCCTTGCGAGCTATATCCAGAGCCAATTGACTCTAACAAAAATCCCCGTGCTTCTGCCATACGCAGTGCAGCTAAGCGATTTAGAACCGTAAAGGCTTGCTCTCGTACAATACGCTCTAACACCAGCTTGACTTGTTCTTTTTGAGTCTTACCCGCAGTTGTGGTCATATAATGCTGCAATGTATCACGCAAGATATGAGCCGTTTGCAGCTGATAGTTATCTAAATGGCTGAGTGACTCTATATCAGCAATTGTCCCTTGATTAGGATCTAACCCGTATGTGGCTTGTAGCTGGCGCGTAAACTCTTCACTCAAGATAGCTCGGGCTTTACTAACAAAAGACTGTAAGCGGTTACGAGTAGTTTGATCAAATGCCATAAGTACTTCTCCTACTCGTTAGTATCATCAAAAGACAAATTTAATTCAAACTCATGAGCCTGTTGTAGTTCACCTCGCAGACGCTTTAACTCATTAATCAGCTGACTTAACTCTGTCATACTAGTAATAGCTGGCTTAATCGTCATCTTCCGAGTCAATACAGTCCTACCTTCTTGATAGTCTATCTTTTGCTCTTCGACTACTTTTTCTTGCTGGCGCTTTTGTACCGTTTTAACCACGCTAGATTTAATGTCTTGCAACAAGTAATTAAAATCATGCTCTTGTCGCAGTAACGCTTTCAAACCCTCTATATCTTTGGATACAGATTTGAATACTCCATCAAGCCCACTCACTGCATTATCTTGTTCTTGTTGAATCAATGCCGACCATTCAGGCACATTACGTAAATCTTGCTTTGCAGATTTCATGGTCTCACTTTGTTTATTTAACATCTGCTCAACAGTCTGCGCCACTTTACTTTTTATCTCTGTTAAAGCGGAAGCAAAGTCAGGGCTATGCTTATAAAAATCAGGCATCATTAGACGCTGATCTAAGCTCTCAAGCGTCTCTGCTAAATCCGATTTCAGTTGTCCGGGGATTCCATTATCAGGAAGGTTATTCAGTCCATCTCTATGCGACTGCAATAATGTCAACGTCTCATCCAAACCATTTTTAAAGCTTCTATCAAGCTCTGCGGCCCACTTCAAGCTGTTGTAAAGCTCAGAATCTTCGGCTCCTAGCCGAGTTGGTGCATCTGAACCGTCATTAGATAAGATATCTCTGAGATCATTCGCTAAAGCTTCTAGCCTCTCAACGCCCTTAAGACTAAGTCGAGTTAACTTGCCTGCCAGAGGGGCATATTGATGTTGTAAAGTAGGGAAAAGCTTAGTAGTGGCCTTACTAATTTCGTTCTCTAACGGCACTACTGTGTTTCCACTCAACTCTGTTAGCCTCTCAGAAGCTTTGGCCATCACATCTCTGCTTGGACGTTCATCACGCAGTGATATGCCTATTTTCTTAAAACTATTATTATTTTTTAAAGCGTCTATAGCATGTTGCCCAGTCACTACAATTTCACGACCGGCAGATTTAACCTTTATCTCACCAGCATATAGCATTGCCGCAACCAAATAACGTATGGTATCTTGAGACCAACCATAAGGAGCATCTGCGAATACATCCAATAAACGACTGCCTTCAATATTGCCCTGGCGCTTAACGATATCTCTAATACTTATAAGCGCTTTATGCTCGATATTAATTGTAGGCGTTCCTTTTTCACGCTTCACTAGACCTAAAGGATCAATATCGCTTGTGATACCATTTAAACTGTTTGCGCCCAAAAACTTCTCAGCAAGATTGGTTTGGGCTCTATGTGGTGCCTCACTATGCCGATTGTATACCTGTTCTGCAACACCACCTAAATGCTTATTGGCTGCCTGAGTCAAATCCTGACTTAGCGTATCTACAGCGACTACTTCTCCTCTAAAGATAAACGAGCCTTGGAGTAAACTACCTTTAATTAATCGCTCTAACTCATTACGCTTACGATTGGCGATCTCTCCTTGACTCGCACAATACTCTTTAACTTCTTGGTCAGGCTCATTACGATATTTATTAGCAACTTCCATACATCTAAAAACATCAGCTGCTAAGTTCTGCATATCTAGTTTTTTACGACCGATGAGATAGATATTATGTTCATTTAGTTTTTGTCGGCTATCATCGATGAGTCGTTCTTTTATATTTTCATATTGCTGAGGATCAACCAACTCAACCACAGTTTGTATAGCGTTGCTGCTATGCCCAGATATAATGATCTCTCTGCCATCTGAATTAACAGCTCTTAATCCAGTGGATACCACTAATACCCCATCCTTCACTTTAGCAGACGGCAAAGGTTTATAGGCCTCTTTTAGAGCCTCATTTTGAATGCGTTGTAATTCAGAGTTTCTTAAAGCAAAGTTTGCACGGTCTTGCTCTATGTCGTTCAGCTTTTCGCTGAAAAAGCAAAATGACCCTTCTTTTTCACCAAAAGGTATAAATTGGTTACTGATTAAATCATTAACGGCTTTTTTTACTTCATCAACATTAAGGCTGGTATCAATACTAGACTGCATTAAACCACTGATGTTTTGAGTAGTAATAGGTAGATTACCCAACACTTGAAGTACACAAACTGTTTTTGCGACTTCTTGATGAATTTTTGAATTAGGGTACTGAATAATTACTTTTTGTACTGACTGATAGAGAGAAGGCGCGCCTTTCTCAATGTCTTTTCTAAGTGCGTCATAAATAGTGACAGTACTGGCTAACCAACCTATTGGTTGATTCGCAATAGCGATATGCTCATTAGTACTGCCTACTAATATATCCTGAACCACTTTAATGGCTGAGCGTAGCCCAAATCCGCCTGTTGATTTTGCAAGAGCACCTAAGAGATGTAGTAAAATATCAAAGTGCGCAGGTAAAAACGGATATAAGTTAATGAATGTTTGTTTATCAAAATCTGTACCATAAACTTGAGTGTTCTCAAGCTTAGTATGATTACGTAATGCTTGACCATGTTGATCAAACAGGTCGCCTAAAGTTTGTTCACCTTGCGCAGATTTACTCAATAAGCGTCTATAACAAATTTCTTTAATATCATTGGCTTCTAAGTCAATTTGGATTGGAAACCTATCTTTAAGCTTATATAGCTCTGGTGAGTTCAAAGATGCTTTTGGATCATCTTCTGTTAACGTTTGCTGAGCCGTACCTATTAGCCATACCTTACCATCGCCAATATTTTTCAGGTTTTTAGCTAAGCCATCTAAGTTTAAGATTAAGTCTTGCTTAGAGCCGACGTATTGACCGACCTCATCTACAATAAAAATAATATGTTCTTTACCTGATGCCTCTCGAGCAATTTCAATCATCTCTTCGACACGGTCATTCTCAAAACGTATGAAGTCTGAATCTTCTGTACTTAAGCTACTCTCTGTTTTAAAAACCTCCGGATACATCTGATGCGCAATAGAAGGAATGGTACTATCAACGATTAACTCATCATTGCGATATTCACTCCACTCTAGCCCTTGGGTATACTCTTTAAATACATCCTGGAACTCTTCATGCCGCTTATCTTTTTTCAACTTTCTTTCAAAGGCAGCGACTTTTAAGTTTCGTGAATACCCCGCCCACTGTAAAACCTTATAATAAAGAACAGTAGACACCTCCTCCATGGTTGCACCTGCCAGCTGTTCACTAGCTAAGTCCAGCATCATCACAGCTGCTGGAAATCGCTTTGCAACGGTATTCAATAATGCCTTTGTCGTAGCCCTTTGCAGCCGATCCTCTAAGTACTGAATAAAAGGTGTGCCATCAATAGTGACATTATCGTCAAAAGCCAACCCAAGGTATTTGGTAAAAGAACTTTTACCTGAACCATAGAATCCCGATACCCAAACACCCACTTCATTTTGACCACCTGCCTCCATAGCATCCTGCATTTTTCTAAGCAGTTTTTCGAACTGGTCTTCTATGCTGTCTGTAACTACATACTCCGAAATCTCAGCTCGCAAACGGTCTTCCTGAGACACGCCATATGTGATGACTTTTTCAATATTACGATATATATCTTTATTACTATCAAATAGGGTCTTAATTTCCATTTTCTTCTCTTTTGATGGATAATTTATTGGTTATTTATAATCGATTTTTCAGACTTTTTTTACTTAGCCACCATGATGGACTGAACGGTAGTTACCGTCTTCTGGATAAAATCCTAAAAACTTTAACTGGGTCTTTCCCGTACTTACACCAGGATATAAGATGATGGTCGGCACCTTAAACTTTCCATATAGCTGACTCTCTATAGAGCCTATACGTATATAGGGATGTAGTGCTTCTGTATCAGTTATTAGTAAAATGGCTTTTGGCTCTTCTTCTAACTCTTTTAGCTTTTTTTCTAATTGAGACTGTAAAGCCCCTTTTTTATTAACAGCCTCTGCAAGCGACTTATTTGTCTTTTCCCAGTCTAAAGGTGACTTTGCATCTTGATTTGTCCAAGTCTTCTTAATAAACGGAGGCATACTATCAAAAAGCTCTTGGATGGCTTGAGTCATAGAAAAAATAGAGACATCCCAGCCGCTATTTTTTAAAGTCGCTATCCACGCTGGTAGCTCACGCTTCACATCCAAAATTTGACTAGGAGCAAAAATCAAATAATAGATTGGCTCAAAGCTGGCGTGTCCAAACTCTCTGCCTGCTTCAACTTTTTCCATTAGGCCTTTAAAGTCATTTGTTAGAGATGACATTTATTACCTCCTCCATAGTACTGAACTGCCAACTTATACGAGTTACCTCACCAGCAGACTGGACAATTAACCAATTATTTTTTGCCATTTTTTTCAACTCTTCGCGTACATCCATCGGTTCCAGACCAAATAACTTCCATGCTGAATGATTAATAACAGCGTTATCTCCTAAACCAGATAGATGCAACCAGTAGGCCAAATATAACGAGACATCACCCTGGATCCTTACTGGTAATATAGCTCGTTTTGAAGCTCTACCAGAAGATAAAAGCCCGTAGTCAGCACAGCACCCAACCACATAGGAGGATACTCGCTTTATAACTGATTCTGCCCATGGTTTTTGCGTCTTTCCTTCATTTACTGCATTCGTAACAAACTCTCTAGCTTCGCTAACAGATATCTCATCATAACCTCCTATATAGCGCTGCCAATATACTTCTATAATAAAATCCTCTAAAACTTGATTTGCAAGAGCAGTATGAATAAGAAGAACTTGGTTGATACTTTGTGAGGACATAGTATTACTGAGTAACTTTAAATGGGAAGCACTATTCGTCTTCATATAACGTGGAGAAAAACACTCTGCGATAATATTGCGTAATCGCCGTGCAGTTACGGAGGGGAAGTAACCCGAACTTAAGGCAATTTCATAAAGCTCAGCGACTGTCATTCCTGGCTGATATAAGTTAAGCAATATCTTTGTTTCTTCAATCAGTCCTAATCCAGCTCCAAGCTGAGTTGTATAGTACTTTTTATCACTCTCAGAACTCATTACGACTCCCTTAAATAAGGAAAACATTTATAATTGTTTTCGAACGCATCTATATAATGAACAATCATCTTTAATAAAGAGTTTTCTAATTCTTCATCGTTATAGACACCTATGTTAGTCGGCCCTTCATTTCGATCTTTACTTTTATTCAGAAGTTCTTTATTTACTAACTCACTTAGTGCATCAATAGCGCTCTCAGAGCTTTGTATAATGTCTTTTAAATAACTTTCTAAATTTTGATCTTGAATACATCTAAAGACATTGCGCTCTATAGCATCAGGCAGTCTATATAGATGGTAGGTCTTTCCCACTCCAATGTGCTCATCATGTGTTTTTCTAGATGCTTCACAAACTCCATTATATTGGGCTAGAAATATCGTTCTTGGATATATCGGGGATAGATAAGCCATACTAGCTGGCGTATAGAAACCACTACTCCACCAATTGAACTGATTGCTTTCGCCTAAGTATCCTATCAATACTCTAGTCTTTGCTATTAACTCGTTTAGATTCATGGACTATTACTTCCTAATTTCCACTTATTAATTCCTAAAATGTTCGCATTTAGGTTTTATTTATAGCCCTAACTTATTAGGTCTGGACGTAATGTGTTTTAAGATATTGAATTCAAAGGTTCACTTTAACTGAGTCTCTGAGTAAGCTTATCAAGTGATAACATCTAAACAGAGCTAACATTAAGCATATTCATAAACTGATTTTTTAAAGCTGTGCGTCTAGCAACGATAAAATCAAGGAAATCATCAAAGCTCAGAGAGTCACTAGTACCAATATAATTCTGCCTTAAAAAGCTCTCTTTATCAGAAAGAGACGTATAAGTGAGCGACAACCAATCAACTAAAGACTTGTCGCTTTTTTGGATGTTTTGTGTCGATTGCAGTAATTGTAGATTCGGCAAGCCATTGCATACAGTAATATAAGCTTCAACATCCTCTTCACTCAACCCCATTTTTCGCAAGTATTTTTTATTAAAAAAAGATGATGGATGAATATGGTCTTGGTGATATTTAAAGTTGTAGTTCAAGCCTGGGTATAAAAGAGTAAGAGCGCAATAGGTTTTAGCTTTACCGTACTGCAGGTCTAGCAAGCTTTCAATATCATCCTCACTAAAACTAATAGATTTACGACTTCCTCTATAATATGCAATCGTTTCTTGTAACGGAAACTTACCTAAGTTTTCATTAACTAGATCACGCATTTTTGGGTAAATGCTATCTGGTTGACCACCAAACACGCCCTTCAATAGCACTCTTGCTAACCATTCTTTAATTGCTTTTCTATCATCTTCACGCTGGCTAGAATGGACGATACTGTCTGAGAATTTGTTTTTATAAATAAAGTATGCAATCGGGATGATCGTGTTAGTTGCCGTTAAATTATCTCGACTGTAGCCA
Organism: Psychrobacter sp. BF1; assembly: GCF_019279065.1. Classification (NCBI taxonomy): domain Bacteria; kingdom Pseudomonadati; phylum Pseudomonadota; class Gammaproteobacteria; order Moraxellales; family Moraxellaceae; genus Psychrobacter; species Psychrobacter sp. BF1. The sequence goes on along the minus strand of NZ_JAGYWV010000018.1, from coordinate 5,529 downwards.
AGCTTAGATACTAACTGAATGGCAGAGCGCATTGCCTGAGAGGTTTCATCCCAATTACGCTCAATCACAATCATATTATTCTTAGTAAAGTTATTGATCTTAAACTTAACATCGAAATCTGCTAATACGAGACATGATTTTAGAACAATATCTTTGTTGAAAGCGAAACCATCCCCGATCATATTTATCTCATCAACAAACTCATGAATAACTTCACGTGCAGCCTTTTCTTGCCATTCTGCTGTTGCGATAGATAACAAAAGGTCAGAATAGCTTAGCTTGGTTCCACCACTGTTGGTTCTAATAAATATTTGCAAGACTTTGTCAAGTTCCTCGCTTTCTTCTAAGTAATAGCTGATGGTACCTTTTTGGTGGATCACATTGAAAAAGCCATTAAGTGTATTAATGGCAAATGCGCACTCCTCCCCGCTGTAAACAGAAGTATCCATCAATTTGTTTTCTACTAGAAACATGGATGATTTACCCATATCAGTAATTTCTAATATTTTCCCACATTCGAACCAAAAATAACCATCTGTAGGTTGAGCTTCATCCTCTGTTAAGAATTTAAAGTCGTATTCGACTTCAAGCTCTTCTGCTGGTTTTAGTAAATTCAAATAGAGTTTTTTAGCAGGAAAAGCATGTGCACTATCCCACCGATAATAAGGTATTTTCTTTGCATACGTTCCAGTGAGCGCAACATACATTGAAGTCATTCTTTGCTGACCATCTAGTAACGCAATGATATCCTCATCACCGCTCAACTCTGCTTTACGGTTATGCCTATTGTCTTTTTCATGATAGTTTTTTAGAAACTCATAAAACTGGAAATCTTTTATTTTGTTTTTATTTACTTTCCAAAAAAGAAAGGTACTGATTGGATAATCTCGCATCAATGAATCAAATAAAGTTTCGATTTGATATGTATCCCAAACAAATTCACGCTGAATAGAGGGCAGTACATAGTTGCGCTTTTTAATATTATCAATAGCTGACTTGATGGTGATAGGGGTTTGGTACGCCATTATAAGAATCTCTTTAATATAGTTTTAAATTTTTATCATTATCTTTTAAACTTTCCTGCTAACCACTTTGGGATCACCTATTTAGTTAATCCCACCCTCAACAGTACAGGCCATTAACTTATTTAAGTCAGGTAAGGGTGCCTTATAAACCAAGGTAGTCATGATACCGTTTTCCAAACTCGAAAGGTAACAAATGTAATGATTTCTCAAAGTAATACAGCTCGTCCGTATAGTTCCATATAGCCTCACCACAGGAGTATTTACGATGAGCATACGCATGATCTAAAGCCCCATAATAACGATATTAAAAGAAACTGAGGCAGGCATACTCCTCAGTATTACAAATATCTCATATTTTGCATAACTGCCGTTTAGATTAAATACTTGCTGATACGGCCATCAAACACAATCATAAAGCGATTAAGAGCAGCCGTCCATCTACGGATGGGCATCGCCCACTTTTTGGACGCCTGCTGGATTGCTAGATAGACTACCTTAAATGCTGCCTGATCAAACGGGAATACCTTACGCTTATTCACTACCGTACGAATAACACTGTTTAAAGAGTCAATAGCTTTGGTGGTATAAATGATCTTTCTAATTTCTTTGGGATAACCAAAGAACACCTTTCACCTTTAAGCCTTCTCATTTATTGCGCCAAGACTTGACTATATATGGATATTTATCGCCTTCATTCTATGATAACTACATACCAAGCAGCTCTTTTTTACCGTCAAAAGCGACACCTGGAACCAGATAAATAGCCTTATTGATGATCTGCTTATCTTGGCGTACTTTGACGACAATACAGTCTAGATAGACGATAGGATAGATGGTATTCCATCTCAGTTTCAAGAGCAGTATCGATGAGTGATTGCATGAGCTGATTTTGAAAGTCTTTGATGCACTCAAAGCTGTTCACGCTACTAGCTATTTCTCAACGAGTTTTTTAGTGTCAGTTTGATTAATGATTGCGTATTCTTTGGGTATTGGATTCTAAGCAGTTACACCGTTTTTAGAAAACCCATACAACAAAACGCTCTCGAAATCTCTATTTTTTTCCTATTTATATCTAAAATAATTTAATTCCAAGCATGAGTATAAGGAAAAAAGCTAATTTTTGCCTATATTGAGGTTTTATGATGATTTTTTTTATTCGCTACTTATAGTTATGCAGTCCTGATCGTTGTATCTTCAAACCATATTAATAAATTTGGAGATGAAACTATGATTTCGAAGAAAAAAAGATGGTCTGAATACACGAGTGATGAACTAGAGTTTATGAGAGAAACTGTAGCAAATGCCTCTCCCGCCACTCCATTTTCACCTGAATATGCGGCGGCATATCTGCGTAAATCGGTCAACACCTTACAGCATATACGCTGTCACAAAACTGACGCCATTACATACAGTAAAATCGGCGGGCACGTGATATATCGACGCAGACATTTAGATGAATATCTGGATAGATGTGAGAAAAAGTGCACGTCTAGTAGACCTCTTACATAAGTTATCGCTAGTCCTTGCGACTCAGTGAGTGAAAGTCAATGGAATGGTAATTTTGCAAGAGTTCTAGTCTTGAATTAATGAAGGTAAAAAATCCTTTCATTTACATACTACAAGAATTGATTGACTGAAAAAGCAGTAGCAAGAAACCGAGGTAAATCCTGAGGACTTACCCATTAAACCCTTAATAAGGAATTTTTCATGGATATTAAAAATATCAAGAAAAAAAACAACCTGCCCACTTTGCAGAGTGGACAGGCTGAACAAGTCTTACTGATTGACGACCTTAGTAAATCATCGACTACTATTGTATCAGAAGATACTTCGAGTACGCTACCTATGAAATATGATAGAGGCCATATCGTGCAAAATAGCGAGGGTCTGTACTATATTACTGAGAATAAGAACACTTCGTCATCTTTAAAAGAAAAGATTTGTTCACCTATTAGAGTCGTAGGTCGTAGTCGAGATACTCATCATACAAACTGGTGTATAGTTCTCGAATGGTTTGACAAATCAAAAACTTTGCATGCCTGGTCAGCACCGCTAGAATTAATCCAGGGTGACAGTCGCAAGTATCAAAGAGAGCTTACTCGAAGAGGGTTAGTTATTTCTACAGAGAAACATTTAAAAGATGCTCTAGATTTCTATCTAAATAACCATCCAACTGAAAACTTATTTATTTCTACCAATAGAGTTGGGTGGTATGGTAATGTCTTTGTTATGCCTAACAGGATTTATGGAGAAACAAATGAGGCTATTACTTATCAGCCAGAAAAACCTTTAGATCATGGGTATAGCGAAAAAGGCACTCTCGACGAGTGGCGAGAAAACGTATGTTCTCCATTAGGTGCTCAAAGTCGGCTAAACTTTGCTATTAGTTGCGCATTTTCTGGTTCGTTATTGAAACTTTTATCCATTGAGGGAGGCGGATTTCATTTAGTAGGGAAATCTAGTATTGGAAAGTCGGTCTGCTTGGATGTAGCAGCTAGCATTTGGGGTGATAAAAATTATGTTAAAAATTGGAATACCACTAAAAATGCTGCTGAGGTTTTGGCAACCACATATAACGATGGTTGTTTAATCGTGGATGAAATCAGCCAGGCTAAAAACGAAGACTTAGATGATATGATTTATATGTTTTCAAATGGTAGGGGTAAAAATAGAAGTACAGCTGATGGCAGTAATAGAATGGTTAATGCTTGGCAGACCATGGTGTTATCGAGTGGTGAGGAAACACTAAAAGCTATAATGAGTCAATCTAAGAAGAAGTGTAACGCTGGTATGGAAGTGCGTTTATGCCACATTGATGCGGATGCAGGAAAAGAACTGGGTATTTTCGATGGTCTGGTTTTAGCCAGTACAGCTGAAAAGCAGGCAGATATATTGACAACATTAACAGGTCAATATCATGGCACTGCTGGAACGAGCTGGCTGAATTACATTACTCGATATAAAAATCTGGTAATTATAGAAGCAGGCTTGTTGATTGAAGAATTTATGAGTGATTATGATCATACTGAATCCCAGTCATATAGAGTTGGCAAGAAAATTGCTGTTGCGGCGGCTGCTGGGGAGCTAGCTACCAGAGCCAGAATTACAGGCTGGCAAGATGGAGAAGCTATAGCTGCAGGGAAAATATGCTTCGAGAATTGGCTCGAGAATTATGGGCATGATGGTAAACAAGAAGATCGCCAAATAATTGGTCATATAGCCGGTTATCTAGAAAAGTTTGCAGGCAGTCGTTTCCAGACTGTAGGCAAACCCACGCAAAAAATCAGTAAAAGAATTGGCTATCATAAGCCAAATGATGACCTCTATCTTTTTGGCATCAATACATTTGAAGAAGTATGTCTACCATATAGTAAAAATCAGGTCTTAAGAGTCCTTAGAAGCCACGATCTACTTCGTTTTAATGAAGATGCTCGCAGTTCACTGAAGCTAAATAATAAAAGCATCGATTATGGTCGCGCTTATGCTGTAAAAGGTGAAATCATGCGCTATGACTTTTAAAATATTCTTTAGTTAATATACTGGATGCAGTGCTATTGAGCATTACACAGTATAAATACACTTAATTCACTCATTTAAACGCACCTCCTAATTGTCTAAGATATACCTTAGACAATTAGTTTTTCTATCTGCAATAATTATTCTAACTTTATCTTAATCCTTCCTATTCTGTAAACTACCAGAACTACGCTATCTTATTTTCAGTGCTGTCCTATAATATTACTTATATACTCAGCACTAATTCGGCGTCTATACCTAAAAACACTGGGAACTTGGGGAACTCTAGAAAAAATTTACATCTAAAAACTATTCAGATACCGTGACAGACCTTTATTTATAGGGGTTTATGGGAAATATTATCTCATTCCTCTGACGTGTATAGTTCCCGCTGATAGTTAATATTTCAATATTTTACATTGAGAGTTCCCATTATTTATAGAGATTGAACCGTCACGACAATATTGAAAGTTTTTTTATTGGAGTCAGACGACTTTTCCTGCAGAGATTAAATTCTCATAATGCTACTTTTTAAACTCAAATGGCGATACATAGCCAATCGCTCTATGCTTACGCTTTTTATTGAACCACTCCCCCATTCAAGCGTGGCTAATTCAATATCGTTAACACCAGTGCGGTATTCAATATTTCAAATCAATAAGCAGACTAACAGGCTAGCTCGTTACTCAACCTTTAAAGTTATAAATCTGATAGGAATAATTAGTCGAAAACTGAAGAAGCATAATTATAAGCACTATGATTAAGGACTTAGAACATGTGATGGCATCCATAGAATATAATTTGTAATTAGTGCATTTGATAAAGCATTAGCAGAGTTTGATGATATGAAAAAGAGCATGTCGGTGTTTGTCAACATAGTTGTCACCAATTTACCAACTAAGCAACTCTCATTTCATCAATTGATTTCGGTTCTTTTAACGGGTTCAATGTCGTTGGAGGGACGGGCGTACAATTTCTCACTTCGCGC
>NZ_JAGYWV010000017.1:0-40255 GCF_019279065.1 Psychrobacter sp. BF1 | reverse complement strand
TGATCTAAACCCCATTGAAAAGAAATGGGCTCAAGCTAAGTTTCTACGCCAAGGGTGGATGGAGAATAATCTGCCTAAGCTATTTCAGGATATGGGCTGTATTTATTTTATTGTGAACTGACTATATAGCTAGGGTGGCATCTATTTTCAGAAAGTTAGACAAGAGAAGATAGATATAAGCTTGTAACTCCATTGGTTACTGTATAACACACTAAACACGACTAAAATATGTATTCTTGGGTAGAGTGTTAAAACTTCTGTTTATATAAATGTAGATCGGATTCCGGTAATAATTTTACTCCAAATGATGGCATGTCTATAATATATCCTCTGTTCAAGCAAGAACCTTGGTAGGATTTAGGCGTATCTTGAATACCACCTCCTACTAGAACCAATTGATCCAGCTTTACATGAGTATTACCCATAGTAAGCACATTCGCTTGAAGATTCCATTGTGTGTATTTATAATTCAAAATAGGTGTAGCTACTTTGCTGCTATCCACACTATAAAATATGAGGCAATTATCTTCTTCACTGATGTAGAACCTGCCAACTACCCCAATTGCATCTCTTGGCAATGTCCTACCTTTTTCATCCAGCTCTTCGTAGTTTTTATATTTAATAGAACCTTTTACAAAATGCTTATTATAAGAATAAGGCTCTTTGCCCTGCCCATCATTTAACGTAGGTGTCGTTGGCACATCATTAATCATTGATGGCGCATTCATACAAGCTGCTAGATTTAAGGTAACTAACGCTAAGATAGGAGTCAGCAGAGTAAAATATTTTGACACGTATAAGCTCCTAAATTGTTAAAACGACTCAGAATTTGTTTTAGTCTCGACCGTACCACCAAGCTCTTTTACCAGAGCTGCCATTAAATCCTTATCAATCTGTTTGGTCAGAAAATCTAATAAATTATTAGCTGTATACTTCTTTAAGCCCTCTACTGAATCATTTTCCAAAACATCTACTAAGATTGAGAGCCGCCAGCACCTTTAGCAAACAACGGATGTTCTACCTCTACATCACTATAAAATGGATTATCAGTGACTGTAACTGCTGCCTGAGAAGATAAGGCAAAGAGAGATAACGCTATACTTAGAATAACTTTTTTCATAAAAACTACTTTTTTTGATATTTAGATTAACACACCAAGTGCAATGACCCCTGCCGTCAAATCCGTAGAACCAAATTTGGGAGATTTTAATTACGCAGCCTGACGATAATAATCAAACCACACCTGTCTTGGCGATTTAAAGCCCAAGCCCTTTTGAATCCTAGTCTGATTATAATACAACTCAATATAGCCAATGATATCGCTGATCGCTACAAACCTTGTTTTATAGTCTTGGTGATACACCAGCTCATTCTTTAATGTGCCCCAGAAGCTTTCTATCGGAGCATTGTCAAAGCAATTACCTTTACCACTCATTGAGCCTTTAAAATGATGCTGATTGATGATTTTGTGATAGGCCTGACTGCAATACTGGCTGCCTCTGTCAGAGTGCACAATCAATCCTTGGCTTGGACGTTTATTTTTGATTGCCATATTGAGTGCACGGCATACTAGATCAGCGGTCATACGTTTGTTAATGGCATAGCCGACCAGCTCTTTGGTGTATAAGTCTTTAACGCCTGCCAAGTACAGCCAGCCCTCATTTGTCCAGATATAGGTGATGTCACTGACCCACGCTTGGTTAGGGCGACTGGCATCAAACTTCTAATCCAGTACGTTTGGATAGACCAGCTTATTGTGATTGGAGTCAGTGGTGACTTTAAAGCGCTTGTGGCAACGGCATTTAATGTTATGTTCCTCTTTAATGCTTCTAACCATGTATAGGCTAATGTCATGGCCTTGCTCTGTTAGCTGTGCATGCAAACGCTCATAACCATAACGTTCTTTACTTTCACTGTGAGCGGCTTTAACTAGTAGCTCGCAATGGTTGCGATGTATCTGCTGCTCGCTGATATCGCGTCTACTCCAATCATAATAGCTTGATGGTTTTACGCTTAATACACGGCACATATAGGTGATGCTAAATATTTGCTGATTGTCTTTAATAAAAGCGTACCTGACTAGCTTTGCTTGACGAAGTACGCCGTCGCCTTTTTTAATATCTCTCGTTCCTCTTCGGCAACTTTAAGCTGTCGTTTGAGGCGCTTGTTCTCTTCTAGAACAGCTATAAGCTGTGGATTATACTGCTAAGTGCTTACAAGCTTGCCTTGATTAGCTTTGTTGTTCCAGTTCGATAAGGTTTGCATGGCAGTGCCAAGTTGCTTTGCAGTCGCTGCAATATTGCCATTATTGTCTGCTATCTTCTTAACAGCTTCGGCTTTAAATTCATCGCTGTAGGTTCTTACTTTCTTGACCATGGTAAACTCCGATTAATACGCTTAGTTTACCAAGTTTATCTCTATGAACCGCCCCGACTATATCGGAGAGTGTTTTACTTGAGTGAGGCAGCAATGCCTGACAGGGTTAAATTGTCATAATACCGCTTTTCAAACTCAAAAGGCGACACATAACCAATCGTGCTATGCAGTCGTGTTTTATTGAACCAGTCCACCCATTCAAGCGTTGCCAGTTCAACATCATTTACACCGTTCCAGCTCTGCTTTAAATAATGAATCACCTCAGACTTGTAAAGGCCATTGACTGTCTCGGCCAAGGCATTGTCATAAGAATCCCCTGTTGTGCCAACAGAGGCAATCACACCAGAGTCCGTCATCTTATCTGTATAGCGAATGGATAAATACTGAACCCCTCTATCGCTATGATGAATCACATCTTTAGGATTATTCCTGTATGCAATGGCCTGATTGAGCGCTGCCATCACCATATCGGTGTTCATGCGATTAGACACCTTCCAGCCCACAATAGCGCGAGCAAACACATCAATGATAAGGGCGGTATAGACCCAGCCGCTGGTTGTCTTGATATAGGTAAAGTCCGCCACCCATAGCTGGTTAGGGCGGTGGGCACTAAAGTTACGATTGACTAAATCATTCGCCCGCAGCTGATCATCACGACTATTGGTAGTAATCTTACTCTTACCGCGCCAAATCCCTTGCATACCGTGCTGTCTCATTAAGCGCTCTAGGGTGCAGCGTGCGATATAAATGCCATCTGCCTTCATCTGCCGCCAGACTTTGCGAGCACCATAGCGGCATTTGCTGTCCTGCCAGATGCGTTTAATCTCGCTGATGCAGAAGTCATCATGGTGGCAACGCAATGAGCGCTTGTGTGGGTTGTTGCTTAAGTCTTTAGCGCGATAATAGGTTGATTGGGCAATCGGTAATACTCGACAAATTGGCTCGACCCCATAGAGGTGTTTGTAATCATCAATAAACTGAGTCATTATTTCGGTGGGCGGCCGAGCTCCGCCTGGGCGAAAAAAGCAGCAGCCTTACGTATAATCTCATTGGCTTGCTTGAGCTCGCGACATTCGCGTTCAAGCTCTTTGATGCGCTCTTTGTCACTTTGAGCTTGCACTGAGGCAGGAATGGTTTGATCAATGTGCTTTTTATGCCACGATCGTAGGGTTTCAGGCGTACAGCCAATCTTAGGGGCAATGGCTTGAATCGCTGACCACATAGAGGGATAGTCACCTGCCGCTTCAATCAGCATCCGAACGGCGCGTTCTTTGATCTCAGGAGTATAAGTTTGTCTTTTCATTGTCGTATTCTCTCAGAATGTTGAGTCTCCGACAATATCGGGGCGGTTCACTACGCTTTCTTCAGCATAGCTCAAAAGATAATGCTGGAGCAGACAACATACTGTTTGTAGGGTTGATATGGGTAATATCTTCCAGTTGAGTACTTTGAGTAAAAAAACCATTCTTCACTAACAGTGCATCATCCGTCAAAGTGTATTTTATATTAAAAAATAGTACTAATAGCAGGAGGGCAATTGGTACTGCTAAAAAACTAATGAATGCCATTCTGCTAATAGAAATATAATTGTATATCCACTCCCATAAGGGCATTAGAATAAGCAGTAAGCTAGAACCCAATATTAAAAACGCTAACCAGAAATCAATCTTTGATGTAAATACAGTATTTATCATAATTCTTTAGCAGAATGCCCATAGTTAACAACTATATTCGAAAATCTGACATTATATACACTACGAAGTACACTGCCATGAATTTAATAGTTTGATATATTAGGGGGCATAGATTACAGCCAAGAATTTTAGTCCTTACTAGGGAGTTAAACCAGTGAAAGCACCTGATTCAGTTCGCCATAGGTATACTGTTAAAGACCGCATAGAATTTAACCCTATCATTACGAACATGGAATTGAGCTGTTTATTCTTTAGTAGTTTACGTATAGTATAGTTACTAGTTTTTAGGGAGATAATATTATGATGATTTTAAGAAAATCTTTTTATACCCATGCTAACACTACTTGCCGGGTGTACGTCTAATCCAGCGCTAAGTTTCTCCTATGTTTTATCTCGTATACTGAAATCATAAATACAGTGCATGTTACAACCCATCTGTTATGAAAAAATACTTAAAGACAAAGGATAACGTCATGAAAAACTTATCAACTCTAAGCAAATCTATCATTATGGTACTTAGTATTGCTGGCGTCAGCACTGCTGCTATCGCTATAGGACAAACTGCCATCACAAATAGCCAAGTCAGTGAAGCCGTAGCAGCGGCACAAAGTAAAATCAGTCTTGAGCAAGCCATTGTTATTGCTCAAAAAACTATTAAAGGCGATGTTGTTAGTGCTGACTTTGAGCAACATGACCATTCAGCAGGTGGTGATTATGATATTAATATTGTCGCCAGTAATACCGAATATGAAGTAAAGGTTGATGCAAATAGCGGTAAAGTTTTAAGCAGTAAGCGAGAGAAGCTTGATAAAAAAGATATAGCAGAATATAACGCCATGAAAAAGTCTGAAACCAGTCTCAACCAAGCAATAAAAAAGGCTAACCAGAGTGTGAAAGGAAAAGTTATTGAAGCAGGGTTTGATATGGATTTTGGCAAACCTGCCTATAAGATTGAGATTATTAAAGGCACTCAAGTACATAAAGTGGTTGTCGATAGCATGACTGGTAAGATTATTCGTAGCCAAGTAGAAGCAGCTGATAATGATGATTAATATTACAGTAAGTCGAACTGATAAATAAGTTAGCACCCATGTCTAATGATTTCTAAAAGGCTCTAAGCGACATCACCATATCGCTTAGAGCCTTTTGGTTTAGAGCGGCTACTATAAAAATATGATAGGGCGGATTAGGATTGCATGAGCTGCTTTTGAAAGTCTTTGATGTCATCAAAACTGTTCATGCTACTAGCCACTTGCTCGGCCAGTTTCTTAATATCTGATTGGTTAGTCATTGCTTATTCTCCGGTTAATGAATTATAAGCAGTTACACAGTTTTTAGGAAAGGCTCGATATTTTTAAAAAACCGAACGTTTGCCTTAAGGCCATTTATATTACATTGATAACCATGTATGTCAGCAACCATTCAATCTAAATGACCGTTACACCGTTTCTTCAGCATAATTTACTTGTCGAATGACCCTTTTAAAAAATGCAAAGGCATTTTCAGCTCCTTTTAATGCTTGTTGGCGTTGTGTTAGTGTCAATTCTAAGCCATCTAATTGCTCTTTAAATTTACGCCAATGCACCATTCTGCCATCTTTATGTGCAGATAGGTGTTTTGCACCATGAGTACTTGTAAGTTCAATTTTTTGAGCTTCTTTATATAAAATTGCGGCGCCTAAATTTGAACCTTCAGAGCAATAAAGCCAACCAATAGATTCAAACTCACTTGGACTAGGTATAGCCTCATCGACTAACATAGTCTTAACGTGAAGGTCTTGCATGTCCATGGCTACTTGTTCTAAGCGTGATAGACTATTAAGTCCCTTAATCTTAAGGTTTAAGCTGGGATTCTCATAGATAGGTTGCAAAACTTCGTGAAAAGCATTTTGTGCTTGTAAAAATTTACTGTAATTTTCTATAGAGGCAAATGGTTCCATAGATAAAACGAGCATGTCAACACTATCATGTGTTTGGCGGGAGTGCTTTTTTAATGCTTCACTAAGAGGTAAGTTCATCACTGTTTCCTATATTTATTAATTTAAGGGGCGCTCTCCCATTTCATCCTATTTAGTTAGCTTTTTTTAGATTGAGCGCACGCCAAAATATTTTTGGGTTTTTATTGATAGTTTTTTATGTATTTTATCCAAGACATATGGGCTAAAATTCGTAGGTTAACCCTACTTTGTAATTTCTTCCTGGTGCCGTAAATCTTTCAATGCCAACTCCTTGGTCATCTACCATAGAGTTGACGTTTAATTCTGCTAACGAACGCAAGTTATCCCACGGAACATATTTAGCATCAAATAAATTAAACACCCCTGCTGATAGTTTTAAATTAGAACCTAATTTTTTACTCCCATAAACATCATATACATAAGCCGATTTAGACTTATCAATGTGCTTATAAGGAGCAATGACATTTTCATAAGGCATGTTATAACCATTTGATTCTAAGGTAGCTACTTTTGCGTCTTCAGCATGTTTTCTGCCTAAATACCTTAGATTCGCAGACAGTTGCCAATCTTTTTTAGGTGATTCATATCCTAGCCCTAACGTTGCATTTAAAGGCTGAGTCGCAAGCAGGTTGGTTCCTTTGTCAGTTTTATCTTTGGCATAATTTAAATTAGCAAATACCTGAATCTCTCCTTCTGTATCAGCAAGCTGTCCAACATCCCATACGCCTCCTAAACGCAATCCATAAGTCTCTGCATCCCCAATATTTTGGGCGCTGAGTATATTTATAAAAAGGGGTGAACAAACCGGTTGGCCGGTCGAATAATCTTCATAGCATCGTTGTTGTTCCTCTTGAGAATTCAACAAGCTGATAAAGTCACTATATTTGGTATAAAACCCTGTGGCTGTAAAGCTTAAATCTTCAAACTGTCCAGACAAACTGAGTTCATGATTGAGAGATTCCTCAGGCTTAAGATGAACATTGGGTGTCAAGCTGTTTCCCATCATCTCAAATGCTGAATACATTTGGCTGGTAGCAGGCGCCCTAAATCCAGTAGACAGCTGATACTGGGTCTGCAAATTGGGACTGATTTTGTAGTTTATGGAGAACATTCCGCCTATATTGTCCATTTTCTTATTGTGGTCAAACTCGCCATTCTCATAATCAATACGTACCGGATAATATTTGCTCGCCTTCTCGATGGCTTTTTTATTGATTTCATCCATATAAGGTTTGTAGTTGTAATTGTCATATCGAAGCCCAATCGTCGTATCGAGCTTTTCCGTTAAAGTTATTTTGTCTTGAATGGCCACATTGAAGATATCTTGCTTCACTGAGGGCCCAATAAAATCGTACCAAGAACTGGGGTTGCCTGAAGAAGGAATATAAGTTTCTTCTAAAGTCAATCTATGGTCCGTCTTTGCATATTTTGTATTAACTGACAAAGTGTGAGAACCTAGCTTCTCAGTTTCTAACGGTAAGCTTGTTGCCTCTATACTTAGTTGTATGGTTTTGTCCTCTTGAGGCCGATGCTTCACTCCATCTACCCTATAAGAGTCAGATCCCCATACTTGGCTATAAGTTTCTGTATTAGCCACTCCTGTAATTTTTTGCTGAGTTAAAGTGGTATTGACCTCATCTATGAACTCACTAGTAATAGGTAGGTATCTATGACTGATGCCATAACTTTCTAATTCTGCAGTATCCTTACCAATTCTTGAAGCAAAAGTCTTTCTGGTAAAGTTATTGGATACTCTATCCGTTTTTTGTTTAGTGGCATGAAAACCTAATCGGTTTTCTTCGTTCAAATGGAGGTATAACTTTGCTAACGTTGCCTCTGTTGTATAACTTAATGGGTCAGGTAATATTGCTGCTGTACTAGATCTGTATCCTGTAGAGGGATATTTATAGTCTGGATCATTGATAAAATCATAGGCAGGATCTAGTTTGTTTTTATCGAAATCTAACATTCGGTGATTTTTTGTTTCATGTCCTTCACGATGCACATAATTAATTATTGCCTCAACCTTATCGTTTTTCCCTGCTAAACCAAAAGCGTTACTAAATTCTTCATTGCTATTGCTATAACCTGTTTTGATATAACCACCAAGTTGACGATCAGGTCTTATTAAATCTTCTGGGTCTTTGGTCTTGAAACTAACAGACCCTCCCATTGCACCACTACCAGAATTAAAAGAGTCCGCCCCGACTTCAAACTCCACCTCTGACAGAAGCTCTACATCGGGTGAAAATCGACCCTCAAACATATATCCATAAGCTGAAAATATTTCATTGACTTGCTTATCTGGCAAGCTAACGCCATCTAAGTTTAAAGCTACCCTATTGCCATCTACCCCTCTGATGGCGTAGCCATTGCTACCATATCTTCCTGCATCTGCCACACTTATATCAGGGTTATAACGGACTAAATCTTTATCACTGTCAATTAGGTTGTCTGATATCGTCTTGGCCGTTTTAAGGTCGTCCCCTACATTTATAGGGGGCTGCTTATTAGCATAAACAGTTATCGTGTCCATATGTAACATCGGTAAGTTTTCTTCTTGGTGCTGAGTATCCGCAATGGCTGATTGATACATCAAAGTTCCAACAAGAATACTTAATAGGGTTTTAGACTTACCTTTAAGACTAGGTATATATATCGACTTCTTATAAGTTGAATCCTCGTGCATTCCAAATTTCCTATAGTAAAAATAAGCACAATTTTCTTCACATCAGCCTCGTCGTCAAAGGAAATAATATTAATTGTTAATAACATTGCTGATAGTTTCTTCATATAATAAAACAATATAGTTACATTGTAAACGATAATCATTAACAAATAGGAAAATATATTATCTTAGAGTATTTTACTTTTTGCAAAGGCTTAGCAAGGAGTCAGGAAAACGTCTTGCAATAGTAGGAAAAATTAAGCGTCCGGCAATCGAGACATCCACACAGCAACAGTGATGCATATTGCGCATGTAACCCAAGCAAGCCACTGCAAACTATCAGAAAATCGGTAAAACAACATACCGCATGACATAGCCATCATTGACCAAGCCAAATATTTTGCCTTACGAGGAATAGCTCGATGCTGCTGCCAATTCTTTACCATTTCACCGAACACTTTATGTTTGAGAAGCCACTGATTGAATTTATCAGACCCTTTAGCCCAGCACGCTGCCGTTAGTAAAATGAAAGGAGTGGTAGGGAGTACGGGAAGAAGAATACCAATTAAACCTATGGAGAAAAAAATACTGCCTAAAACCATAAATAATATGCGTATTATACGGTTATGATGGATTTGGTTGAGCATTACTTTTTTTTGTAAATTCGATGCATTTGGTGAAGGTTGCACATTGTTCATAAGAAAGTAGCTCGATAGTTAAAAAGTAGCAGCCAGTTATTTAGCGAACTGCGAATATTTTTATTAGAGACTAAACTGTATTAGCAGATAGTCTTTTATAGGTCATTGTAAATGATAATCATTCAATTATCAAAATTATGATGTGTTACTACCGCAATCATTCCAATGAATGAATGTTTTACGATTTATATTGAATATTTTTGATAAAAGTATGGCGGTATTTTTTTATGAGAACTAATAGATACTTATATTACAGACCTATACTATCAATCCTGTAGAACTTGACTCGGGGGTTTTATTTACGCAGTCTGATAATGAAAGTCAAACCACATTTTTCCTGGCGTTCTATAGCTTAAACGCTATTGAATCCTACTGCTAGGATAGGCATTATTTTGCCTCGGGGCGTAATAGTGCTTCGCTTCCTCCTTCCTCACTTAAGAAGTCTCATTCGTCCTGAGCTGCCTAGCTACTTTGCCGTTATTGTCTGCTATCTTTTGACGGTTTCAGTCTTAAAAGCTGCACTATAAGTTCTGGTTATCTTAATCATGATAAACCCCTTATTGAGTTGTTAATTTACCAAAATGGGTTCTACAGTTTTTTCAGCATAGCTTATAGATGCCATAGTGTAGTTATGAGGCTATTTCCGAACCGAGGATTTTAATTATTATTTAGAGGCTATTTATTGTTAGACCGTGAAATCGCACTTTCTCTATAACTATCCGCCACTAGAAAAAAAGAAAATCAGTATTTGAATAAAACCCCTTTGTTAATCATCCTAAGTTAGTTGACTACTACACTCGCTACAAAAGCAATGTAAGATTCAAGCTTGTAAAGACCATAGTCATTGTCTTAGAATGGCATTGTTAACGATAATAGCTATTTTGTTAATCATTCTTTCTAAAATGCTTTAAACTGACGTTTTAAGTTAGCACACCTCCTTACTTATAAATGTTACCTATGCATCATCAGCATGCTGGTAATACGATGACCCTATCATGTCTACTAAGCGCCGTAAGCTTGTTTTACGATATTCATCACCGGTAACGATGTGGTTCGGCATGTTGGTCGCATGTTTTGCTTGGATCATGCACATCACGCTGTTGCTCACACCTCTATGGGATGATAATGCCCACTTAGGTCATGGTATCTGTGCAGAGCTTGCACCGATTGTATCGGCAGCTAAGCAGTATGAGAAAATACTGACTGATATTGCGCAAACGAATCACAACATACCCATTGATAGTGCCGCTCGTCATTTAACTCATCATAATGCATCCTTATCTTTAGCATCGCCTGCGACCGTTGAGCCAATCATAACGGTTGACGCCGCACCTTCCCAGGAAGCCTTATATAGCAAAGATAAGATTGAAAGCTCTGAATCTAACCCTGATGCCGTAAAATACAGTGGCTGCGACCTTTGCACTGCCATGTCTGCGGCACTATTGCCAGTCGCTTTTACACATACTGACTCGGCTTTGATTGAGCTATCTACTGTCTCAGTCACTTTTTTGTATCGCTCACATACCTACTCTCCTAGTAATTTTTTACGACCCCTCGCACGCGCTCCTCCACCAGTCACACCTACATAACTATCTACATTTATAGTCCAATATTTTTAGAACATTAATAACAATGCTCTCAATCAACGCGCCTACTTGACGCTCTGATTGAGGCACTTGTACCCATTTGTCTAAAATACCGTGCTCAAAATACTATCTATTTATATCGGAAAATATTCGGTAAGTGCCTACTCTAAGCCCATAAATAGCTTGGCTTACATTGCAGTTTGGTAAAAAACTGAATAACCGATTTCATAAAATATTTTTGCAAATTTCTAGGAAAATAAGATGTCATCTTCATCAATGAACGCTGTACCTATTTTAAAACTAAGTGTTTTAGCCTTGTCTTTATTGCATATCAGTAGCGCTTATGCCGATTCTACAACCGTAAAGGCGTATACGCATACTACGGATGATGAGCCACATATCCGATTGCCAGAAATCGTCGTTTATGCGACAGCAGCGGATAAGCCATCTAGTACCGATGCACTTGGAACAGCAGCCAGCCTTAATCAAAAATTTATTAGCAGCAAACAAGTGGCAAGCAGTGATACGGCCACTATACTGACAAAAATACCCGGTCTGAATGTACAAAGTGCCGGTGGCATCTCAAACTTGCCCGTGATGAGAGGCTTGGCGGACAACCGTCTGCGTATCTTAGTGGATGGCGTTGACTCAATCGCCTCTTGTCCGAACAGTATGAACTCACCCTTGTCTTATATTGCGCCAAGCGCTATAGACAAGACCACCGTTTATGCAGGTGTGACGCCTGTGAGTGTCGGTGGTAATAGTATTGGCGGTACTATCGTTGTCGAAACAGCAGAGCCTATCTTTTCAACGGATAGCGACATACTAACTTCAGGTGAAATTGGCACATTTTATCGTAGTAATGGTGACGCCTATGGGGCTAACTTGTCGACCACAGCGGCAAACGATCAGCTTAGCCTCACCTATAAAGGCAGCTTCGCACAGGCAGATAACTATAAAGCTGGTGGTGATTTTAAATCTTATACCCAAACAGGTAACCCTAATAAAACATTAGCGAAAGACGAAGTTGGTTCAACCGCTTATGAAAGCAAAAATCAGTCATTAGACATTGCTTATAAGAGTGGCAATCATCTGCTACAAGGAACTTATCTGTGGCAAAACGTCCCAAAAGAGCTATATCCAAATCAGCGGATGGACATGCTCGACAATCAGCTTGACCGCATTAATTTGCGTTACAAAAGCGAGTTAAATTGGGGGCAGTTAGAAGCACAGGCCTATCATGAAAAAGTCGATCACTATATGAACTTTGGAGACGACAAACAGTTCTTATATGGCGCCGCCACAGGCATGCCTATGAATACTAATAGCAAGACTATTGGAGCCAATATTAAAGGTATTATCGATTTAACCAACCAAGGCACGATCAATATAGGTGCTGAATATCAAGACTATAACCTTGATGACACATGGGCGGCATCTGGCGACGGTATGATGTCGCCAAATGACTTTCAAAATATCAACAATGGTCAACGTCAGCGTATCGGTATCTATGGCGAGTGGGAAAAAGCCATCTCTTCTGAATGGACGACCCAGCTTGGTGCGCGCTATGAAAACGTACGTACCAGTGCTGATGAAGTACATGGCTATCAAATCGGTGGTCAAAACAATATGACCAATCAGCTGCGAGATAGCGCTAACTTTAATGTCAGTGACCGTAGCAGCACTGACCACAACATCGACGTTACCGCGATTGCCCGCTACAACATTGATGCACAAAAAACCTTAGAATTGGGGCTTTCTCATAAAGAACGCACACCCAGTCTCTATGAGCGTTATACGTGGTCGACATGGCCTATGGCGGCTGTCATGAATAACACTGTTGGTGATGGCAATGGCTATTTTGGTGATCCTAATCTACGCCCAGAAAAATCCAACACCCTATCTGCCACCTTAGACTGGCGCGGTGCTGATGATAGCTGGGGCGTTAAAGCCACGCCTTACTATTCAAAAATAGATGACTATGTCGATGCCGTACAGTCGGATCGTATGACGAACACAGCGGCTGACACTCACACCGCCGACCAATACAACGTACTGCGTTATACCAACCAAGATGCTGAGATATACGGCATCGACCTGACAGCCGATCGAGAATTGACATCCAATGCTTGGGGAAACTGGGGGATATCCGGATCACTTAACTACACCAAAGGAAAAAATAAAGACAGCGGATCAGACTTATATAACATCATGCCATTCAATGGCAGTGTTGCCCTAAATCGGGAAAACAACGGTTGGAAAAACCAAATTGAAGTGGTTGGTGTTTCAGCTAAAAAGGATGTATCCACCCCTCGCAACGAAATTAAAACAGCAGGCTATGGCTTATTAAATCTCAATACAGGCTATCAATTTAAACAGGTAGCGATTGAGGCTGGTATCGACAATGTGTTTGACAAAAACCATGCCCTACCTTTAGGTGGTGCCTACATGGGGCAAGGTAGAACCATGTCTATGAATAAGGAGATAGATGGCAGCTCTAACTGGGGCACGGCTGTACCTGGCGCGGGTCGCTCATTCTATGTGGGTGTTAACTATAAGTTTTAGGTGTCATTAAGATAGATTATTAACTGACTTTATTTCTCTTATACCATTTCCAAAAATTAGAATAATAAGGATAACTTTTTTGACTATGACCGCTAACAGGATTAGCAAGTCTAATAAAGTTAATCGTATTTTTGGATTTGGTATTATATTATAGGAAGCACTTTCATGACTATGGCACTCTTAATTGCAGCATTCTTAATGGGATTTTTTGGCTCGCCGCATTGCTTAGGTATGTGTGGTGGTATCGTGACTGCATTCGGACTATCGATGAAAGAAGCTAGTCCAGCAAAAAAACGCGACCTCATTGCAACTTACCATCTAGGGCGCTTACTTAGTTATGCCCTATTGGGCTTAATTGCCGGTGTGATTGGCACCACTGTATTAACGCCCCTAATGGTTGGCAATAGCACACCTCGCATCCTACTAGGCCTGGTCTTGGTATTTATAGGATTAACCATGCTAGGTCTGCCTTTTTTGAACAAGCTTGAACGTCTTGGTATGCACTTTTGGCAAGCTTTAGCACCTCTGCGGCAGAAAGTATTCCCCTTAAATACCTTTCCTCGGGCATTGACGGCAGGTTTATTATGGGGATTTTTACCCTGTGGTCTCGTTTATGGCGCGTTACTTATGGCGGTCGTCGGTCATGACCCGCTCACAGGTGCCGTGTTAATGTTTGTCTTTGGTCTAGGAACCGTACCCATGCTCGTCGCTACGCACGGAACGGTCAACTGGATGCGCAATCAAATCGGGCGTTTGCGCCTAAGGCAAGTGAATGGCGTAATCATGATGTTATCTGGCTTAGCCGTCATAGCGGTGCCGATGATCATGGCCAATATGCATGGTGGACACGGGCAAATGAACCATGAGCAAATGAACCATGAGCAAATGAATCATGAGCAAATGAATCATGAGTAAATGAATCATGATTGATAAAAAATGTCTTTCATGTAAATAGTAGACAATGATATTTTAAACTATCGATAGGGCATGTTTAGCATGCCCTATTTTTATCTAATAATGCGCCAACCTCTGAACTTAGCAAAGAAACCCTTAAGTCTTTCAGAAAAATTCAAAGCCTCCGATTCTGTTACCTCCTCGACATGATGACGAGCCGCCAGTATCGGCTGTTCTACCAATCTTTCGTGATGATCAAAAGCACGATCAAGACTGATACTCATGATAGAGAAGTTGGTCGGCCGTGGTAGACAACGATATACTTGACCTTTATTAATTAAATCAATGACCATATGAGCGTCTTTGAACTCCGTCAACATCAGAACCATCAAATCTGGCTGGATGTTTTTTAAGGCATAAACAATGGGGGTAATATTTTCTTTATTGAGCGTCGAATCCGTAATCGTGACGCCAAAGCGTTTCTTTTGTAATAACTTTGCTGCCTGTTCAAGGTTACTGGCCCAACTCACGGTATAAGCACTCTTAAAGTGACTTTTTATTTGCTGATAGACGCTCTCGTCGTCATCTAATACCAATATATTACGATTGCTGCCTGTGCGGCCACCAACGCAGCGTTGAGTGTCATTACCTTGCATAGTATTTTGGGTGATCTCTTGTGTTTGCTGAGCAATTTCTGTGGCTTTATTAACGATTTGTTTAAGCTCATCATTCTGCCATGGCTTTGTAATATAACGATAAATTTCGCCCTCATTCACAGAGTCAATCACTGCATTCAAATCAGCATAACCGGTCAGCAAAATACGCAGCGTATTTGGTGAGGCCGCTTTGATATCACGTAACACTTCTGTACCTTGCTTATCTGGCATGCGTTGGTCGCTGATGACCACTTGCACATCATGCTCGCTAACATACTTCATCAATTCGCTAGCATCAGTGGTGATAAATACATCATGTGACTGGCGAAAATGCATTTTTAAACTGCGTAAAATGCGTGGCTCATCATCGATAAAAGCGATTTTTGGTTTTTGCATGACGCTCTCTTTAAATAAGTGATTGGAAGTCTCTCAACTTTCAAATAAAGCTTGTGAAGGTTTAGGTTCATGAGCGATAGACTGTATCGGTAGCATGAGGGTAAATGTCGTGCCCTCCCCAACGATTGAGCTAACCTCAATGCGTCCATCATGTTGCTCCATAATTTGTGCCGTAATGGCCAATCCCAATCCTGTGCCATCGCCTGCTTTTTTGGTGGTAAAAAACGGCTCAAAGATATGATTTAAAACATCCTCTTTGATACCAGATCCATTGTCTATAATGCGTACCACAACATGTTGCTGCGCCTTATCAATAGATGAGCTCACTTGTAATGTCCCTTTATGATCACTCGGTATGGCTTGGGCGGCATTATTAAATAGGTTTAATAGTACTTGGTTGATTTGCGAAGGATTACATTGAATCAGCGGCAGCTCTACTAGATTGGTTTCGACGTCTAGAGTTTTTAAATTATTGCGCGCCATAATCAATGAGGTATTGATGCAATCATTGATATCGACATCTTTTACCTTAGATTCATCAATTCGAGAAAAGTCGCGCAAGCTGACGACCAGCTCGGCAATCTGATCGACGCCGTAAAGTCCATCTTTAATCAAATCGGCCAAATCCTCACTGACCTCATCTTCTTTAATTTCCTCGCAGCATTGTAAGGTTTGCTCTATCAGTTGCTCGACTTGTTCTTGATTAATAGTTGGCGCTTTTAAGGCATGCAATAATTGATCGGTATGCTGTAGCAACTCATCAAAACGCATAAGGTTATCGCCAACCAATTCCATGTTACTACGCACATAGCCCAGCGGCGTGTTGACCTCATGCGCCACACCTGCCACCATTTGGCCAAGGGTAGCCATTTTTTCGGAGCGCACCAGATGTACTTGTGAGGCTTTTAACTCATCCATGGCTTGCTGTAAATCTTGTGTGCGGGCGGCGACTTGTTTTTCTAGATGAACATTGATTTCAGCAAGTGCGCCTTCATTCTCGACGACGCGATCAATCAATTGATTGGTCTGCTCACTAATAACTTGAATCTCACTGACATTTGAATGAGGAAGTTTGTGCGCGCTTAATTGTTGATATTTTTTTTGCTCAATTAACACCCCCATGTCAGCCACTGACTGTGCCATGTGCTTTAGCGGCCGCGTAAAGTAGCGACGAAATACCCATGCGGTCAACAACAAGATAGGAATGAAGCCCAACAGCATGGCTTGAATCAGTTTATTAGACAGGGCATTTGCCACGCTCATCAGGTCATTATCAGGCTTGACGATGACCATCTTCCAATACGTAAACGGCATGCGAAACACGAAGGCGGTGGCGGGCTGCTGCAACACAAAATCATTGGGCACAGAGATGGTATCGACCAAATGACTGTCTACCAAATTAAACGTTTGATCGATATTTAACAGCAATAATGCTGAGAGTAATTTGGACTCTTGCTCGCTGATTTTATTCAGATTGGTCGTACTTAGAATACTACGAGCAGCGAGCGTATAGCGGCTTTCATCTTTAGTTACTGCCTCATCTATCAGTGTCTGATTAATGCTATCTAGACTGTCCGCAATAGGGGCAAAGCTAGGGTTGGCATCTGCCAACTGCCGTGCCGTTACGACCTGGCCCTGACCGCTATCTTTAGTTGCGTGCATGACCATCGACTGATCTGGAAAGGTCAAAAACCGATTGTCCAAGTCTACTAAAAAGACATAACCACCGAGCTTATCTTGCCACTTTTTCATCGCCTCACCGAGGTTGTCTAATAGCAGATTAAAACTCACCACTCCATCAAAAGCCTGATTGCGACTATCGTATAATGCCTTGGCACACGTCATCATCGGCTGATTACTCACCGGATCGACATAGGCACGGCTCCAGACACAGTGGTCATGACGCGCGTACATCGCAGGAATATACCACCAATCACGATAATAGGGATTGGGGGTTTGGCGCGCTTGATTGTAACGCTCTAATGGCTGCATGCTGCCTGACTCATCACGTGACCACACAAATGACTGCCGCTCTCTACCCTCAGCGTACATATTTGGATCAAACCATACGCCGCCGCCTACAATGCGTTGATCCATTTGTTGCATGAGATTGCCAAAGGTTTCTTTATAAAGGGCGTCTTGTTTTGGCAAGCCGCCCGCCATCGTACTGGTGGCTTTCGCCAGTCCGTCGACATGATTGATACTCGCCATGATGCTGTTAATGGCTTCGTTGCCTGCTTCAACCACTGTCTCTGAGGTCATCTCCAGTATGCGCGGCTTAGCTTGGGTTTCGATGACCCAGTACACCAGCAAAATAATAAGCAAAAAAGCCAATGTTAAGATAATCAATATACGGGTGGAAATACTACCAAACCGACCAACAACCTTCATAAACACACCTAATATCTATGCGCTAACTGTTTTCGATAAGTCATTGAATGACTAAAGATATGAGTGTGACGCCACCGCTATTTATAATAGGCCCAAGGATACGATGCCGTTATGACAATATGATGACAAGAATAGTATTTGACCTTATGTTTGCTATTGCCTCGTTATTCGCGGCAGCCATATGATCTCTTCATTATTTATTCCTGCGACTTTTTTTAGCATAAACGACACTCCTCTTATGGGGAGCATATGTCAGGCTGAACCACCCCGGGATTATCGGAGACTTAACATTCTGAGAGAATACGACAATGAAAAAACAAACCTACACTCCCGAGATTAAAGAACGTGCCGTTCGGATACTAATAGAAGCGGCAGGAGATTATCCCTCCACATGGTCAGCCATTCCTGCCTCAGTACAAACGCAAAGCCAAGAACAACGTATTAAAGAGCCTGAACGTCAAAATATAGACCTCAAGCAAGCCAACGAAATTATACGCAAGGCTGCTGGGATTGAAGCCCAGGCGGAGACGGGCCGTCCACCTAAGTAATGGTCGACTTTATTGACGACAATAAACACCTTTATGGGATCGAGCTGATTTGTAGAGTCCTACCGATTGCCCGTCAATCTATCACCGTGCTAAATACTTAAAGTGCTACCCTGAACAGCGGTCACTGCACAGCGATAGAGGGGTTCAGTACTTATCCATCCCCTACACTTCTAGTACGGATGAATCGAACGTTATTGTCTCTGTTGGTACAATAGGCGACTCTTATGACAATACATTGGCTGAAACAGTCAATGGACTGTATAAGTCTGAGGTGATTAAATATCTAAAGCAGAGCGGAAACGGCGTAAATGATGTTGAACTGGCAATCCTTGAATAGGTAGATTGGTTCAATAAAACACGACTGCATAGCACGATTAGTTATGTGTCACCTTTTGAGTTTATAAAGCGCTATTATGATAATCTGTTAGGTGAAGCTGCCTGACTCAAGTAAATCAACCTCCATATACTCGGGGCGGTTCACCTACCCTATTGTGCTACTATAATCACTGCACTACAAAAGAGTTATGTTTTGGACAAATATCATAAAACAATTTAGATACGTCATTTTCCATCCAGCCTTTGCGTAGAAACTTCACTTGAGCCCACTTCTTCTCGATAGGGTTCAGATCAGGGCTGTAGGGTAGTAGCCATAGAATACGATGGCCATGTCTATTCAGTAGTTTTTGAATACGCTTATTTTTATGAAAGGCAGCGTTATCCATCACAAGTACACATTTTCTCTTAAGCTTTGGTAGCAGCGTGAACTTGCACCAGTGATAGAAAACCTCTTTATTGATGGTGGTCTTTAAGCAATCGAGTGCAAACAGCATTTTGCCATAGAGCGCACCAATGACATTGGTTCTATCTTTGGCTTGCCAGTTATAACGGTCAATGCAAGGGCTACCAATAGGCGCGTAACCATAACGGCGTATCGTCTCACTTTCAAAGCCACTCTCATCCATGTAGACAATAGCAAAGCCCTGAGCGATGTGGTGGTTAAGCTTGGCCAGATAAGTCGCTCTTCTCACAGGACAGGCTTTGGGATGCTCAAGTGTCTTTTTTTTTGCTAATACCAATACGCTTTAAGGCTTTACTAATACCTGTTGGGCTACATCTGAAACGCTGGGCTCGCTCATAATGGTAATTGTCAGGGTAATCCTTAACATCTTGAGCTAAGGCTTCATCCTCTATTTTGTAGGGCTTGATGTCTCGAGTGGTTTTACTGTGGAGACGCTTTTTCCACTTCTGGATGGTCGTTGGACTGATATCATAGAAAACAGCAGCTTCAGCAAAGGTCATGCCCTCATCTAAGCTTTTCAGAACTTGTTTGCGATAATCTAGGGAGTAAGTCATGGTTATTTATACTGATAATCGTTTAGTTGATTTATTAGACCTCTTGCAAAAGTAGCAGAGGATTTTACAATAACTCATACATTCACAACTGGCTAAGAACCATGCCAAACATAGATAAGCTACTCTAACAAAATAACGCAGGCTTCAAACGCTATACAGGTATTCATAAAGCGACCTTTTATGAAATGCTTGAGGCCATGCAGCAGCATGAAACCCAAAAGACCAAATCAGGTAGACCAAGGGTGCTTAGTCTTGGGGAACAGGAACAAATATTACTGGCCCTGACTTATTAGCGTGAATACCGGACGCTGTACCACATCAGTATGGACTTTGGTATTCATGAGTCTTCTGCTAGCCGTATTATTCGTAAAGTAGAATATGTTCTTATCAATTCAGGCAAGTTTGAATTACCTAAAAAGCTGCCTAGTAGAGTCGATGACGATATTAATTGGTCAGTCGTGATTGTCGATGCAACCGAAACCCCTATTGAGCGTCCAAAAAAAACCAAAGAGACTACTACAGCGGCAAGAAGAAACAACACACCTTAAAAGCTCAAGTAATCGTTCACTGGAAAACAGGTTTGATATTAGATGTTCAAACTTCCAAAGGGTCAATCCACGATTTTAAGCTCTATAAAGATACTTGTCCTGACTGGTTACCTTGTGACGTTAAACTATTAGCAGATAGTGGTTATCAAGGTATAGCAAAGTTACATGAACAGAGCTTCACCCCCTTTAAAAAGCCACGTGGGGGCCAACTGTTAGAGCTCTGCAAACAAGCCAATCACTATCTGGCAAAGTTTCGTATTATGATTGAACATAAAATAGGCTTAATTAAATTGTTCAAAATTGTTGCTCATAAATATCGCAACCGTCGTCAGCGCTATGATCTTAGAATTAAGCTATTCGCCGGTGTTGTTAATTTCGAGCTTGGTTTATGACTTTTGCAAGAGGTCTATTATTGCGATACCTTTCAATAATGCCTATCGGTAACTGATTAACTAAATGAGCAGGGATATCTAACTCACGTAGATGGGTTAGATTAGCCAAGCTATCAGGAAGCTGTTCTATTTTTTCACTAATGACAATAAGCTCCTCTAACTCACTTAACTGACCTACTGACTCTGGTAAACGCTCAAGCGCTTCACAATTTAGCCTCATGTGAGTTAATTGGCTTAGATCGCCAATGGTTTGCGGGATTTGTTTTAATGAACCACTGGTAATATTTAATGCTCTTAGGTTTGTAAGTTGGCTAATATTATCGGGTAATATCGTTAAATGTTCATCGTTAATTAACAGTTCGGTCAAGCAGCGGATATCTGCTAAATCATCTAACAAGTTATCTGGTAATTTGTCTTGATTACTATGCAGGTGCAACTTGATATTACAGCTCATATCTGCCAGTACTTTAGGAACGGTAGTCACATCATGAAAAGTAATTTCTAAAGTTTTTAGATTTTTTAGTTCATGCAAATTAGCCGGCAGAAAAGCTAAGCCATTACATACTAAGCTTAGCGTTTCAAGATTAACTAGATCGGTAATAGTATTTGGCAGACTATCAACAGCTTGCCCGGCATCACTACCCGATGACATGCAGCTATTCAAAGCTAAGTTTCTTAATTGAGTCAAACAACCAATAGCTTTTGGTATGGGCTGCGTATACGAATCAATTGATAAAGAAGTCTGATTAGCCAGCTCATCAGGATCTCTTGAAATGGTATGGCTAGGTAGATTGCACAATTCTGCCCATTTGATTACTTCCTGTAGGGCTTCTCGATCGATACTTTCAAGAGGTATGTGGTCAGTATCTTCATCTACTACAGCATTGCGATTCAGACGCTGCTGTCTTAGCAGATACTCCTGAATACTAGTGCGACGAATAGGCTTAATAGTATTGCTTGTCATCATGTTATTAATCCTCCTGTTAAATTTGAAAAGCAACTCGTCGTTAAATAATTTAAGATCACATTATTAACAACTAAATCTTAATCTCCATACAACTCTAACGCACTATGTAAACGCTCATGGATAACCCCTTTCAACGCTACTGGCTCAACAACCACGGCCAACTGCGACATACTTACTAACCAATCTTGAAGACGCTTAGTATTGGCAACAGTAGCACTTACCTGATTCCAAGTATCATCAGTCATAGTAATCTGCTGATCTTGTGATAATGGACGCTCATAAAGATGCTGACAGGCATATTTTTGCACCCTTAAAACCAGTTTTATTTGGATACTATCAGTAGGTTCTAACTTACCTAATTTATTCAAGTTATCTAATGAAAAAATATCTCGCCCTACCCAGTCAGGTACTTGCTTATCTATGACTACTGCCTCAGTGATACGATTGACTGCAAAATTACGATGCGCTTTTAGCAGTACCTCATCATCAATATGATCATCAGTAGGATTAAAGCCTGTGAGGTAGATCATATTGTCAATAAAGATAAGCCCTTTGGGGTAGATAACTCTTTCAGTAGAACTGCCATGCCATTTATTTTGATAGCTTATTTTAAGTTGCAGCTTATTTAGCAAAGCTTGGTGAATGCTTGCAATCACATCATTTTTAAGCGTCGGTGCCTGTACTATGCTCGGTAAGGTAATGAGATAATCTTGCCATTGTCCTAGCTTACTTTGATGGAAACCATCCTTGTTGTGCCGACCTAACTGGGTGAGCTTATCTGCAATACTTTGCTTAAAAGAGGTTGGTAAATAGTTTGCAGTGTATTTATCTAGCATCTCCCAAAAGAACACCGTTTGCTCATTGATAATATCGATGCTAAAGCTCGGCTCAATATAAAAGTGTGCTGTTTTGCCGCTAATATTTTGCTCCCACGCTGGTACTCTCACCAAGGCGTTACTATAAAAAATATCGTTAAAGATTTGATTTAAGGCAATCAGATCATTCTCTAAGTTCTTACGCTCATTAGCGAAATTATCCGGATTATCACCATAACCAACCATAAGCTCTGTTAATGACATAGCATCAGCTTCACTCCGAGGCAGACATTGATATAAAGCGAATAGACGTGTCGACTTTGTATAGCTTGCGATTGGGTGTGTGGACATATGGGTTTCTCAGTTAAATCGTTCAATGGTAAGTTTATAGCTTCATTACTAAAACAATCGTTCAATCAAAACGAAGCAAAATCGCTGTGCCATTATCATAAGCATCGCCTTCTGAATCATAAACTTGGCCCTTCAGAGCGATTAGCCAATCCTGTAAATCAGTCTCCGCACTGACAGGTTGCCATTGCTGACTTGGCACTAAGTCATGAATACCATCCGTACAAACCAAGAGACAGTCGCCACCATCAATATCCATCGTTCGAGAGATGCTCTCTGGTGCTTCACTGCTTGTATAACTGTCATCAGTGGTCAATGCAAAGCATTCAGTAATGCTATATAAGCTCCCCGCCATCCCTTCTCGGTTATATTCTGTAAACTCTGCTTGGCGACCTTGCTCCTGTGCCTGCTGGTCGATGAGTTCATTTAGCAGATTATGATCGCGTGTCAGACACTGCCATTGTGCCGCGCCTTTGGGCAGCCAGTAGACACGACTGTCACCTACATGCGTTATCGTTACTTTTATTATTCCATCACTATTTAGCTCTCCAACAATCATCGCGAGGGTTGCTGCCGCGCCATGACGCTTGGATGAATGCTTAGTTTTATTAATCAGCTGATGAACACCCTCTGAACGGATGCTCTTCTGCTCACTCCATAGCCGACTAATCGCTTTTACCACCGCCTTTGAGCAATGCTGTGAATAATTAGAGCTGGCAACACCGTCAGAGACTGCTAAACAAAAAGGAAGCTCGACTGATGTCACTGCCATCACGCCTAAATCTTCTTGATACCAATTGTCCAAAAAGAAAAAAGCATCTTGTTGCAAATTATTGCTAGCATTACCTTGGAAGGTGATAGCACAGGTTTGTGCTGTAGGAAGCATATTTTGGGCTGCATGGTTATTTGAAGAGATATTCATGATGTTGTGCCTATATATTTATCATACAGGCTAGTATAACGAACAACCTATAAAATTATTTTCTAGGTTTTCTATTATTAGAAATTTTAGCGCACAAATATATTCTAATAAAGATCACTCTACAAGCCAGCATGCTCTATATGAGACATTGACCTCTTTAATAAAATTGGATTTTACGCTCAAATATAATAGCGGCAATATAAGTGAAAGATAGAAAAAATATATCATAAAAGAACCCCCATGAGTTGGTCCAACTCATGGGGGTTCTTTTATGATATATACGTCTTTTATTAAGTAATAAACACAAAATTTCTTCGAGTGCAATTATTAATACTAGATAGCGTTATATAGCTATGAATCTAGTCCATTACAATTGGAGTGCAGAAAGCAGTATCCTTATTTTTGATAGCTCTAAAGCACTTTAAAATACCATTATCTAATTCAGCAGATTGAGCTTCGCGTAGATTATCCATTGCAGTCTCAGAAACTACTTTGAACGTTTTCATTCTAATATGTACAAGTTCGCCAGGTTTACCGTTTAAAGAAACCTGTTCCACTAAATTTTTTACCCGACCATCATCACCAAAATCAAAAGTAGCGTCATTAACAGTACTATATTTCTTACCATTTTTTAGCTTATAGTCCATATTTTCTATACCATAAGTACTGGCACCACCTATGGCACCCGTGTAAGTACAAGCAGACTTTGTCATTTTTTTCTTAGAGATTGAGTCAATAACAGTGCATTGAGTTTTACCTTTAACTTCAGCAACTCCAGCCATTGCACTGACTGACATTAATGATAAAGGGATAAGAACAAATAGAGACGCTAATTTCATAGATATTTCCTAGGCTTGGTTTGTTTAATGGCTGATTATGATTGATTAAATCTCAACAAACAATAAACTTTAGCTTATTAAATTTAATTCATTTTTATATCACATAACTTTTAGTCGGGGATCAACCATGCACTTAGATATTAGGATCTACCCTATAAAACACAGTCAATAACACGCCTAGCAATCTAAGCGATTAGCAGTATAATATCACCCATCAAAATCCTCTTAAATTCAATAAAAAGATCTAACTATGGCACTTAAAAAGACCGAAATATATTCAACCCTTTGGGCAAGTTGTGATGAGCTACGTGGTGGTATGGATGCCAGCCAATACAAAGACTATGTATTGACCATGCTATTTATGAAATACGTATCAGATAAATTCAAAGACGACCCTTATGGTGACATCCTAGTCCCTGAAGGCGGTAGCTTCGATGATATGGTTCTACTCAAAGGGGATAAAGAAATCGGTGAAAAGGTTGATAAAATCATCGGGAAGCTTGCCGAAGCGAATGGTCTAAAAGGCGTGATCGATGTCGCCGATTTCAATGATGAAGAAAAGCTTGGCAAAGGCAAAGAGCATGTTGATCGCTTGTCTAAGCTTATCGGTATCTTTGAGGGTCTAGACTTATCGGGTAACCGTGCGGATGGGGACGACTTGCTTGGTGATGCTTATGAATACCTGATGCGCCACTTCGCTACTGAGTCAGGCAAGTCAAAGGGACAATTCTATACGCCGTCAGAGGTGTCTCGTATCTTATCTAAGATTATTGGTATCAATGAAAATACACCACAAGACGCTACTGTTTACGATCCAGCATGTGGTTCGGGCTCATTGCTACTCAAAGCCAGTGACGAAGCGCCACGAGGTTTGACAATCTATGGTCAAGAGATGGACTCAGCCACGACCGCTTTGGCAAAAATGAATATGATTTTGCATGGTGCAGCAGGGGCAGATATCTATAAAGGTAATACCTTAGCCTCACCGCAATTCGTTGAAGGCAATCAGCTTAAAACTTTTGACTTTGCCGTTGCTAACCCACCCTTTAGTAATAAAAACTGGACGAGCGGTCTTAATCCCGAAGCAGATGAATTCGGTCGCTTTACGTGGGGCATACCACCAGAGAAGAACGGCGACTATGCTTTTCTTTTACACATTATCAAAAGCTTAAAAAGCACTGGTATTGGTGCGGTTATCCTACCTCATGGCGTACTGTTTCGAGGTAATGCTGAAGCGCATATCCGTAAGAACCTAATCAAGCAAGGCTATATTAAGGGTATCATCGGCCTGCCAGCCAACCTATTCTATGGCACAGGCATCCCTGCTTGTATCATTGTCATCGATAAAGTAACCGCAGCCAGTCGAGCAACCGGCGAATCTGGCTTATTTATGATAGATGCCAGTCGTGGCTATATGAAAGACGGCAATAAAAACCGTTTACGTAGTCAGGATATTCATAAAGTTGTCGATGTGTTCAATCATCAGTCTGAACTGGCAGGTTATAGCCGTATGGTGGGCATGGATGAGATTATCGATAATGAGTACAACCTTAATATTCCACGCTACATCGATGCAAGCGAAGATGAAGATCAGCATGATCTAGTCGCTCATCTACAAGGCGGTATTCCGCTAGCTGATATCGATGCGTTAGAATCCTATTGGCAAGTATTCCCAAGCTTACGCAAGGCTCTATTTTCTGACTTAAGAGATGGCTATCGTCAGTGTCTCGTGCCAGCAAATAAAGTCAAAGCGACATTACTTGCGCATCCTGAATTTATCCAGTTTGCTAGCCAAAGTTTAACGCCATTTAGTGACTGGTGGACAGCTATCAACCTTGTAGATATCCAACAAGGTGATAAAGCCAAAGCCATCATTCACCGTATCAGTGAAGACTTACTACAGCGCTATGCCAATGCCTCCCTACTCGACAAGTATGACATCTATCAAATCCTGATGGACTATTGGTCAGAGTCGATGCAAGACGATGTTTATGCTATTGCCCAAGATGGCTGGCTAGTCGGTAAGCAAATGCGTAAGCTAGTTGTCACAAAAGGTGAGAAGCTCAAAGAAACAGCAGATCTAATCATCGATAAAACCAAATACAAAGCCGAGCTTATCTCGCCAGCGTTAATAATCGACCGCTATTACTCTGACGAGCAAGACCATATTGATATGCTGCAAGCTGAGCTGGATACTGTAAGCACTACTTTAAGTGAGTTTGTCGAAGAACATAGCAATGAAGAAGGCGTACTTAATAACATAAGCACCAAAAAAGAGGCTAACGAGGCCTTAAAAGATTTTTATGTTCTTACCTATAGGATATTCGCTCCTGAGCAATATAAAGATTATGTGGGAATGAATAAAGAGATTGAAACTGCGCAAAACGAGCTACTAACACTAGCTCAGAATCCGGTGATTGATAAGGCCAATAAGTATAGTGGCAAGGTTACTCTCAAGAACTTGAATACTTATCTGAATAACGACGCATCAGCAGAAGATATCGATACGATTAATACCTATATCAAAAAAGATAGTTTAATAAAAGTCGGTTTAAAAAAGGTAAAAGATTTCGAAAAAGAAGCAGTGACAATAATCGACGAAAAAATGCAAGAAGATATTATATCCGACTTTACTGATATTCAAAACATTCAGCAATTTTTAGAATTAACTGATACTGAAGCCACAGCGAAAAAGGATGTAAAAGAAGCCCAAGACGCGTTAAATTTAGCAGTATTTAAAAAGTACCCGACGCTAACTGAAGATGACATTAAAACCTTACTGGTCACTGATAAATGGCAAGCAACACTCCAGTTACGTGTTGAGTCAGAGATCGAGCGTATTACTGCCCAGCTTGCCGATCGTGTCACGGTACTGGAAGAACGCTATGCTGAGCCATTACCAAATCTGCTCGATGAAGTCGATAGATTAAGCCAAAAGGTCACTGCGCACTTGCAAGCGATGGGAGTGATGTAATGAGTGATGTTAAAGTTCCCGTAGGTTATAAAAGTACTGAGGTTGGTGTTATTCCAGAGGATTGGAGTTTTGATAAAATTCAAAATTTATCAAAGATTACAACTGGAAGTAAAAACACACAAGACAAAATTGCCACCGGCAAATATCCCTTTTTTGTTCGTTCACAAACGATAGAACACATTAACTCATTTTCATTTGATGGTGAAGGTGTCTTGACCGCTGGTGATGGCGTTGGTACTGGAAAGATTTATCACTACATAAATGGAAAATTTGATTTTCATCAAAGAGTCTATTTGATGCATAGCTTTGACAATAGACTAGATGGCTATTATTTTTATCTGTATTTTAGTAATACTTTTTATGACAGAGTTATGTCTATGACTGCAAAGTCTTCTGTAGACTCTGTGCGTCGTGTAATGATTGCAGATATGAATGTAGCATTGCCTCCAAAAGAAGAACAAACCGCTATTGCCACTGCCCTATCCGATATCGATAACTTAATTCAATCTTTAGAAAGGCTTATCTCTAAAAAAGAAGCTATTAAAACGGCTACCATGCAGCAGCTACTCACAGGTAAAACTCGCCTGCCTGAATTTGCTATTTGTGAGGATGGTAACAAAAAAGGGTTTAAACAGACTGAGTTAGGTTTTATTCCAGAGGATTGGGAAGTTAACACATTGTCTAAACTAAGTTCTTATATAAATGACGGTACACACTACACTCCATCGTATGTTCAAAATGGAGTGCCATTCTATAGTGTTGAAAATGTTACAGCTAATGATTTTGTTAATGTTAAACATATCTCTTTTGAAGAACACAATCGCCTGATAAAGCGTTGTAAACCTGAAAGAGGCGACATATTAATGACTCGTATTGGTTCGATAGGTAAAACTAGAATTATTGATTGGGATGTGGATGCAAGTATTTACGTTAGTCTTGCATTGATAAAACCTAGCAATACTATTAAGTCACAATATATGTATGAATTTTCAAAATCTAACTTATTTCAAAAAGAAATTGAAAAAAGAGCACTAGTAAATGCTACACCTCAAAAAATAAATATGGCTGAAATAGGACAAGTTCAGATATGTTATCCAGAAAGTAAGAAAGAACAAATTGCAATCGCTACTATATTGTCAGATATGGACACAGAAATCCAAGCGCTACACACGAGACTTACTAAAACTCAGGATATTAAGCAAGGCATGATGCAGCAGTTATTGACTGGGAAAGTACGCTTGGTAAGCCCATTTAATGAGAAAAATAATTATGTGCCAGCTGATAAGGGTAATCACTAATTATGAGTGAATCAATCACCCTCCAGCACAGAACGATAATCTCAGTAAAGCAGTTACTGAGTGAAGGTCTACTAACTATCCCTGAGTATCAGCGCCCTTACAAATGGAATATCGAAAATATTGCTAGTCTGTTTGATGATATTAAAATGCAACTCGATAAGCCTGCCTATCGCTTAGGTACAGTAGTACTTCATCACGAAAAGAATAGTACTACATTAAATATTGTTGATGGTCAACAGCGCACCCTCACTCTAATGCTAGCTGTATTAGCTATAAATGAGCGGTATAAAGATGAAGATACTTACGACGCCAAACATGTTCGTAAAGTTTTAGGTGATCTACCACAGAAAGCAGTAGCCTTCTCAAAAAAGCAAAGCTTTAGTAGTAATTTTTCACTTTATAACCTACATGAAAACTATAAAGCCATATCTCGCATTATCAGCCGAGGCGACTTTACTCCTAAGCATATCGAGTTTTTATTGGATGGTTGTGAAGTAGTCATATTTATACTTAATGATGAGTCGGAAGCCTTTCAGTTTTTCGACTCCCAAAATGCTCGAGGCAAAGACTTATACCCTCATGACCTGCTCAAAGCTTTCCATTTGCGTGAGTTCAATACTGATGATGAGCAGTTAAAAAAAGATACTGTAACTTACTGGGAGAGCCTAGACGATGATAAGCTAGCATGGCTATTCTCAAAACATCTATATCGAATTAAAAGATGGTCAAAAGGTAAATCAGCACAATTTTTTGGCAAACATGACATAGCAGAATTTAAGGGCATCAGCTTAGATAAAGAAAACGTACCACCCTATGCTAAAAGCTTATCAATTACTCACTACTATATTGACGATTACAATAACAGCATTCACCGTAGCATTGCCAAAACACCCACCTCCTACCCTTTTTCGCTTGAACAAAAAATCATCAATGGCAAGCGTTTTTTTGAAATGGTGGAACATTATGATGCACTAATAAAAACATATAGAGCAGTTCAGATTCAAAAGAGTGATATTGAAGCTTTTAGTCATGAAGTAACCTTATTTGAGAAGAAACTAAACCAACGTGCCTCAAAAGTCGTTTATACCTTAAATACTTATTCGAAATACCGCCGTCATCGAAAAGGTGATAGGCATACACGAAACATTTTTGACAATGCGATGATTTATTATATTGATAAGTTTGGCACAGAAAACTTATCACAGGCCATTGAAATCCTATTTATTTGGGCATATCAAATTCGGTTAAAAAACTATTCTGTTCGTCCTGATGGTATGGACAACCACGCAAATAGCAATAATGGTATGTTCAATCGCATACAGGAAGCCACAGTATCAAAAGATGTGGTGGTGACTGCTATCTCCTCACTTAAGTATAGCGAAATTTACACCAATCAACTCCCAGAAATAGATGAGCAGGGAAAAGAGAGTGCTGGAGAAATATACAGACTATTCAGACATCTTAACTATATAACTCTGGAGAAACAAAATGAAAAATAACAGCACTGCTTCAGAGATTAAACCATTAGATATTAGCAATTTGCTGGCTAGTGACACTACTTATCTTATACCTATGTACCAGCGTAATTACGCTTGGGGCATTGATGAAATACAAACCCTGATCAAAGATATTATTGATGCATATAAGAGAAAACCTGAGTCAAACTATTATCTAGGTACGTTAGTAGTCTTCAAAAAAGATAAGGCTGTTTTTGAAGTCATAGATGGCCAACAACGATTAACCACACTAACTCTCTTAGCCATATATTTATATAAAAATGAAATCTCTAATTGTGCTGAGTATCTAAAGAACTTTAAAGAGCCTAATCTACATTTTGAAAGTCGCCCTCATTCAGCGACCACTTTATCATTACTTTTTAATAAAAACATGACAGCTATATATCAAAACGACTCCATAGTTCATGGCTATGAGATATTAGAAAAAGTCATGCAACGTCTATTTGATAAAGAAGAACCCGAAATATCAATAGCTAGCTTTTGCTCTTTTTTATTCAAAAACGTACAAATAGCTCGTGTACCCGTTCCTCAAGAAACAGACCTCAACCATTATTTTGAAGTAATGAATAACCGGGGTGAACAACTAGAAAAACATGAAATCATTAAGGCAAGATTGCTATCTATTATTGAAAACACAAAAGAACATGAAATAAACCTTGCAGATAAAAAAGTTGTTAAATCATTAATTCATAAAGTGTGGGAATCCTGCAGTAATATGAATAAATATGTGCAATATGGGTTTAAGACCAATCTGCGTACAAAGATTTTTTCAGATGAATGGAATGATTTCAAAGTAGGGAGTTTCGATGATTTGTTAATGAGTTATAAGCAAGATATTGAAGAGCAGCATGAAATAAATAAAACTCGACAAGATCGTATTAATAGTCGAGATATATACGACAAAAATGAAGAAAAGTCGACTCTACATGATATTTTATTTAATAAAAAAGTCATCATACCGTCTAATCCTAATAAGAAAACATCGGAAGACGATAATGAGGAAATATACTATAGCATTATAAACTTTCCAAACTTCTTGTTACAGGTTTTGAGAATACATGTAAACATCAATAACAACCAAGATGTCCTTGCGAATAAGGGCATCCCTCTTGATGACAAGCAATTGCTTACTAAGTTTGATGAATATCTTATAAATGAAGAAGTAGATAACCAGCTAGCCAAAGTCAAAAACTTTATCTATACGTTATTAAAAACTAAGTTTTTATTTGACCAAAATATTATTAAACGTAATACTGAAGAAGGAAAAGGTCATTGGACGCTTGAAAGCCTAAAAAAAACTAAAACAGGTGCTAGCTACACACAGGGCATGTCAGATAACTTAAATGCTGAGCTAGTGATATTGCAAAGTGCATTCCACGTTTCTGCACCGGCTATGAATTATAAATATTGGCTCAATGCAAGTCTACAATATCTTAATCATACATTTGATAGTAAACAGTCTAGTATTCGTAGCGATGAGCTTTTAAAGTATCTTAAAAGGCTAGCTAGAGAGTTTATGATCAAAAGATATATAACCCCAACTGAGGAAAGTGACCTTAGTACAGTGATACAAAGCTACTTCAATGATTTTGTTAATTGTAAAGAAAAGACAGACTCACCATCAGCTATCACTATTGAGCTTAAACAGCTACTAACAATGCTAAGCTACCAAAAAATAAGAAGCTTTGTATTCAATTATCTCGACTATTTAATCTGGTCTAACTGCACAATACCTTCTGAAATCAGAAATAATTTTAGATTCACAGCCCAAGGCTCTATTGAACACTTTCTACCACAAAACCCAATTCATAAAGATAGCAGAAATGAAGTAAATATTAATTTGCATCAGTTTGGTAATCTCTGCTTAATAAATAGCAATCTAAATTCACGTGTTAGCAACCACATGCCTTTAGCTAAAAAAGAATACTATGACGAGGCTTTCAAAAAAAGTGTCGACTCCCTAAAACTGTATAAGATGATTGAAATTTTTAAGTCTAGCGATAATAAATGGGGTGAAAAACAAGCTCTTAAACATGAAACCCAAATGCTTAAACTTTTTGAAAAAGCTTTGAATATTAATATACAAGGGCTCGAACAACGATGAGTAACATCAACCAGCGGGAACGGATAACCCAAAATCGTGTCGTACAATTCTTTCAAGACGAATTAGGCTATCGTTATTTAGGCAACTGGCACTCCAGAGCTGACAATAAAAACATTGAAAGGGGTATTCTAGAGCAATGGCTTAAAGGGCGTAATGTCAGTACGCCGCTCATCGCACGTGCTATTAGCACCTTGGAAAAGGCAGCTTCTTTAGGAAGTGGTATCAAGCTTTATGATGCCAACAAAGAAATCTATCGGTTGCTACGCTATGGTGTGAAAGAAAAGGAAGGCTCGGGCGAGCACACACAAACGGTTTGGTTAATCGACTGGGAGAACCCGGAAGCAAATGACTTTGCTATTGCTGAAGAAGTGTCGATCAAAGGCGAACATAAAAAACGCCCTGATGTGGTGTTATATGTGAATGGTATCGCTCTTGGCGTACTGGAGCTTAAACGCTCTACCATTTCAGTCTCTGAAGGTATACGTCAAAATCTTGATAACCAAAGCAAGGACTTCGTTCGTAACTTTTTTACCACTATGCAGCTGGTCATGGCAGGTAATGATAGCCAAGGATTGCGTTATGGGACTATTGAGACACCAGAGCGCTATTATTTAGAATGGAAAGAGGCACACCCTGACCATACGCCACAATCAGATGCCAGTATTCCACAGTATATTAGCAATTTAGATGCTAGCAACGAGCTATTAGACACGCATCTATATCATTTTTGCAACAAGCAACGCTTTCTCGATATCATTCACAACTTTCTAGTTTATGACATGGGCATCAAGAAAACTTGCCGGCATAATCAGTTCTTTGGCGTGCAATCGGCGAAACGTTATCTTGCTGAGCGTAAAGATGGCATTATTTGGCATACCCAAGGTTCAGGTAAAAGCCTCACTATGGTATGGCTAGCCAAGTGGATACGTGAGAATATTGAGAATAGCCGTGTACTGGTCATTACTGACCGTACAGAATTAGACGAACAGATTGAAGGCGTGTTTTCAGGTATTGACGAAGATATCTATCGCACTAAAAGTGGTGCAGATTTGATCAACAATCTTAATCAACCCAACCCTTGGCTGATATGCTCATTGGTACATAAATTTGGGCGGCAAGGTGAAAGCGATGACGATGACTCTGGTAGTACTGATGACTTTATCCGTGAGCTAAAAAACAGCCTTTCGTCAAACTTCAGCGCTAAAGGCGACATCTATGTCTTCGTAGATGAGTGTCACCGTACCCAGTCAGGTCGGCTACACAACGCGATGACCACCCTACTCCCTAATGCTACATTTATTGGCTTTACGGGTACGCCACTACTAAAAAAAGACCAGCAAAAATCTATTGAGGTTTTTGGTCCCTATATCCATACCTACAAATTCGATGAAGCGGTAGCTGATGGCGTTGTACTTGATTTGCGTTATGAGGCACGTGATATCGACCAACAGTTGCTGTCACCAGACAAAATTGATAAATGGTTCGATGCCAAAACACGTGGACTGACCAACATTGCTAAAACTCAGCTGAAGCAGAAATGGGGCACGATGCAGCGGGTGTTATCGAGTCACTCTCGCCTAGAGCAAATCAAGAACGATATCTTATATGATATGGAGACACGCCCACGATTGGCGGATGGTCGAGGTAACGCCATGCTCGTGTGTGGCAGTATCTACCAAGCCTGCAAAGTCTATGAGATGTTTAGCCATACTCATCTAAAAGATAAAGTTGCCATCATTACTAGCTATCAGCCTACTGCCGATAGCATTAAGGGTGAAGAAACTGGTGAGGGCACGACTGAAAAGCTATTTAAATATGCAACCTATCGCAAAATGATCGCCGAATATTACGATATCGATGAACAAGAGGCTGGCGCGAAAGTTGAAGACTTTGAGAAAGAAGTCAAAAAGCGCTTTGTCGATGAACCTGGGCAGATGCGATTATTGATCGTTGTTGATAAGCTGTTAACTGGCTTTGATGCACCTTCAGCGACTTACCTTTATATCGATAAAAAGATGGCTGATCATAATCTATTTCAGGCCATTTGCCGCGTTAATCGCCTAGACGGTGAAGATAAAGAATATGGCTACATTATCGACTATCAGGATCTATTTCAGTCACTAGATAAAGCCATATCTAGCTATACGCAGGGTGCCTTCTCTGACTATGACAGTAAAGACATCGAGGGATTACTAAAAAACCGCCTTGAGTCTGCCAAACAAGACTTAGATAATGCTCTGGAGATGGTACGAGGTTTATGCGAACCTGTTAAATACCCTAAGAACACCCAAGATTACTATGCTTACTTCTGCTCTACAGATGACGCCTCTATTGATGAAAAGTTAGAGAAAGAACAGCTGCGAGTTACCTTGTATAAAAGCGTAGCTAAATTATTACGTGCTTATGCCAACATCGCTAATGAAATGGCAGACTGTGGCTATAGTGCGGCTGAAATCACTCGCATTCAGAACGATGTTAAGCACTTTGAGAGCGTACGCGAAAGCATCAAAATGATGAGCGCCGATATGCTCGATATGAAGCTCTACGAGCCAGCCATGCGTCACTTGCTTGACAGTTATATCCGTGCTGAACCCAGCGATACCGTTATGGACTTTGAAGAGCTTGGTTTGATTGAGCTAATCGTCGATAAAGGGACTGATGAGCTTATCAAGGCGCTACCCGATGACATTACTAACGATGAAAGTAACGTGGCTGAAACCATTGAAAATAACGTGCGTAAAACGATCGTTGATGAAAACCCTGTTAATCCTAAGTACTATGAGCACATGTCTATCTTACTAGATGAACTCATCACATTACGTCGGCAAAAAGCATTGGATTATAAAGAATACTTAGAAAAAATTAGAGAGCTGTCTAGCAAGGTGCTAAGACCTAATGGTGCGAATAGTAATTATCCAGAATCCATAAATACCAATGCTAAACGCGCATTGTATGATAACTTGGATCAAGACGAAGAATTGGCTGATAAACTTGACGCCGCTGTCAGGCGAAATAAACAAGCAGATTGGATAGGACATTTGCTAAAAGAGC
This sequence comes from Psychrobacter sp. BF1, assembly GCF_019279065.1. Taxonomy (NCBI): domain Bacteria; kingdom Pseudomonadati; phylum Pseudomonadota; class Gammaproteobacteria; order Moraxellales; family Moraxellaceae; genus Psychrobacter; species Psychrobacter sp. BF1. The sequence goes on along the minus strand of NZ_JAGYWV010000017.1, from coordinate 4,698 downwards.
GTAAGATTACAAATACTGTCAGAGAAACTGTGGCCCAATATAATAAAAAGGCTGACAACAAAATAGAAGTCGATATAGAACAAACTATGTCTCTGATTAAAGCTCAAGCGGAATATAAATAGTGCAACTAACTATTGGCTCGTTAGACATTCAATTGCAGCGCAAGATCATTAAGCATCTACATATCAGTGTGATGCCACCTGACGGTCAAATTAGAGTGGCTGCACCTGAATCAATGACAGAAACTGCTATTCGAATGGCGGTGATTAACCGTATACCTTGGATTCGAAAACAGCAGGCAAATTTTGCCAAGCAAGTCCGCCAGTCTACTCGAGAAATGATCAGTGGAGAGACGCATTATTTATGGGGCAGACGTTACCGGCTTGAGGTTATTGAGTTAGATGCAACTCAAAGCATAGTAAGTCGAGTTAAACTAAAAGGTGCCAAGCTTATCTTAACTGTCAGTATTGGAACATCAACTGCTGATAAATTAAAAATATTAAACGAATACTATCGCACCCGACTCAAAGCTCGTGCTCCTGATTTAATCCATAAATGGTCTGAGCAGGTTGATGTGACTACCTCAAGCTGGCAAGTACAAAAAATGAAGACTAAGTGGGGAAGCTGTAATATCGAGGAAGGACGAATATTACTTAATCTTGAATTAGCTAAAAAGCCCCTTCCCTGTTTAGAGTACATCATTGTGCATGAGCTATTACACTTTAGAGAACGACAGCATAACAATAGGTTTAAAGCTTTATTAGATACACACATGCCTGACTGGAGATCGAGACGTGATCTACTTAATCGAATGCCTTTGGGTCAAGAGAACTGGAAGCAGCGGGAGTAACTTTTGATAACCCAGTTAGTAGTAAAGAATGATAGTTATTATTCTAAGTAACGTCTCAGAATTATTATATCACTACAAATCGATTACTTAAGGAAGCTATAATGTATAGGGATTTAGAACCACATCTTGACGATATACAACGTAGTGTAAAATCAAAGTTCGAAAACTATAAACAGCTTTTTGAATCCATTGATGGTTTTTGAGCCTTTCCTAAAAACTGTGTAACTGCTTATAATCCATTAACCGGAGAATAAGCAATGACTACTCAATCTGACATTAAAAAGCTGGCCGAGCAAATGGCTGGTAGCATGAAAAGCTTTGATGACATCAAAGACTTCCAAAAGCAGCTCATGCAATCCTTTATTGATACTGCCTTAGAAGCTGAGATGGAAGACCATCTCGGCTATCCCAAGCATGAAAAGGCGGATAAACCTAATAAGCGTAATGGACACACTAAAAAGGCCGTCCGCAGTGACACAGGCGATCTTGAGATATCCACCCCAAGAGACCGCGGTGGCAGCTTTGAGCCTGTACTCGTCAGTAAGCATCAAACCCGTATTAGTGGCCTTGATGACAAGATCATATTCCTTTACGCCAAGGGTCAAACCACCACCGAGATTGTAGAGAGCATTAAAGAGCTCTACGATGTCGACATCTCAAGCTCTCTTGTCTCAAGAGTCACCGATAATATATTAGAGGACATCACCGCTTGGCAGAACCGGCCGCTGAGCAGTGTTTATCCTATCGTCTATTTAGACTGCATTGTCATTAAAGTACGTCAAGACAAGCAGATCATCAACAAGGCTATCTATCTGGCGCTAGGCGTGGGTCTTAATGGTAAAAAAGAGCTGCTTGGTATGTGGCTCTCAGAGAATGAAGGCGCTAAGTTCTGGCTGGGTGTTCTCACTGAACTACAAAACCGCGGGGTACAAGATATCCTCATTGCCTGTGTCGATGGCTTAAAGGGCTTCCCCGATGCCATCAACACGGTTTATCCCAAAGCCAAGGTTCAGCTGTGTATCGTACACATGGTGCGCTATTCAATGAAGTTTGTACCTTGGACAGATAAGAAGGCCGTAGCGGCTGATTTAAAGGCCATCTACGGCGCTGATACGCTTGAGATAGCAGAGGCCAACCTTGAGCACTTTGATGAGGTATGGGGCAAAGAGTACCCGCATGTCATCAAGTCTTGGCGTAATAACTGGGAGGGCTTAACGGTGTTCTTCGAGTATCCTAAAGACATCAGAAAAGCGGTTTATACCACCAATGCGATAGAGTTGCTAAACAGTGTGATTCGGACGGCGGTGAATAAGCGTAAGGTGTTCCCCTCTGATCAGGCAGCGTTTAAAGTGGTGTACTTAGCCACCCAGCAGGCGTCTAAAAAGTGGTCGATGCCAATCCGTAACTGGACGTCTGCTTTAAATCGCTTTATGATTATGTTTGATGACCGTATAAGCAGGCATTTAATCTAAATGGCAGTTACACAGAATCTGGGATGGTCTCTGGTTTTTCTGATTTGCACGAAGTTTTGAGAAACTTTAAAAATCTAAACTTCTCAGTTAATAAATTTACAGTTATATCCGACTTATTGGAAGCCCTTCATGAGGATAGCCAGTCAAGTAATCATGAATACCTAATATGCGAATTTAATAAAGTAGTCGCAACCTATTTTTATAAGAATATCCTCTTTACATTTGATGATGATTATTTCTTTATCCAAGCTTGTATTACGTTTATACATCGCATTTTACGGGAGTATGACGCTTGTGATGAATATACTGTTATGGTAGCGCAAACTCACCTGTACTACTTATCACAATTATCTATTAATTTAGCCGAAAGCTTCTCTGATACAAGTACAAGCTACGATGATGTTGAGCTTACAAAGGATTCTCAAAAAAGCTATATAGAGGAAATGGAGGAGAGCTTAAGCAATACTATATGTTCAATAAGAGAGTTTTCTAGTATTAGCTCTAGAGATGACTTTATCAGCCAGACGCTCATGAAAGTCAAAAACAAGCATTTAGGTTGGCTAGAAAATTCTGATAACAATCATTCTGTCGCTCAGTTAAATTCAGATGAATTAAAAGATAGTATATCTCTTGAACTTAACTACTTAGCGTTACCAGATCTACTAGAAGTTCTAAATATGCACGATAATGATATTTTTGACATTATTGATGGCCATGGTTATATGACATGGAATGGTATCAAGGCGAATATATTATCTGGTGAGAAATTTCAACAACTTACAACTATAATGATAGAGGATTTTCCCTGAATTTTCTCGAAATCAATAAGACTATTCATGTGTTTTACTGGCCTGAATAAGATCATCAACTTATCAGCGATTACTAACATATGTGCCTCCAGTTCTTGAATCATGTCTCATTAATAAGTCTATTTTTATGTTAAATCAAACTTTATTATCGATCTGTTTTTACTAGCCGAGCCCGATAGGGTCATGATAGTATCAAGTTTTAGAGTTTTAATAGTTACTATTTAGGTATCACTGCCAAACAGTCAAAAAAGTGATGTAACAGGGGCGATTACCCATTTTTGCGTTGCTTACTCTCAATATAGTTCAATTCCTGCTCAACGATATCATGCGCCACTTTTAGCATTGACCTGACTACTTTGTCGGCAACCTTGCGCTTATTTGGATCATTCCAATCAAGGCTGGCTTGCTCAGGAAATTCCAACAGTGTGACATGATAGCGGGCAACTTCATGGATAGAATTTTGGCTAATATAGGTTTTCTTGATTATCTTGGCTAGCAGCGGATGATTATAGTGAAGTCTTAATACCGCCTTATCAATCATGGCAGACTCATCATCTGTGATTAAGGGCTTGCTTAATTTGCGCTTAAGTATCAGTACTTGGTGCGTGCCTCTATAGCTCCCCATATCGGCTTGAACCCTGTGCCAAAGTCAAAAGCATTTGACCATCTACCCCACTCTTCAAGCCTTATAACGATATCCATTCTTTCCCGCCTATGTGAACGTTCGTAAACAAATAGCTATCGTTTTAAATACCATCAACCATCAACCATCAAGCTATATCTCTATATTCTCGACCCCATAATGCTCAGACAAAAGCCTTCTTACCAAAGGGTTAAAAGGATTGGGATCAGTGCTTGGTCTTGTGACCTTAAGATAATAACCTTATGCTTAACTTTTGCCTCATAATTGGAATTGGCTTTTAATCGATAGTCTTTAGTTTTGTTGATCATGGGTTTATCCTTATTTAAGTAATCGCTCTACTTATAGCAGGGCTTTAGGTTTACTAGCTCAGCAATGTTATATCGTCAGCTGGGTATTGGTCAAAGCTACCGTTGCCAAACACTAGGTCAAAAACGTCTTTCTTAGAGCTGCCAGTCGCTTCATAAAAGCATTTGACTATAAACACACCTTTATCAAACCCGCTCATGGTTCAGGCTTCTAAGCTCTCTTTGTACTTGCCAGCAATGATGCCAATGAAGCGGTTAACGACATTTTGATTTTGTACTAGGATTTTGATGGTGTTTGTCATTGTCTTAATCCTTATGGAAGCTACCCTATGGATGTGTTTTTATACATATGCGTTATATATGTAACCCCAAGAACCCCAAATAAATCATCTTATATAGGGCTTAATTTAGGCTAAATACAAATCACGCCAGCCTGCTCATTGCGATACACTATTTTAATCATATTGATATCATCACCTAGGTTGTCATTACTGAACCGCCCCGGGATTGTCGGAGACCTAATATTCTGAGAGAATACGACAATGAAAACACGACATTATACTCCTGAGATTAAAGAACGCGCCGTTCGCATGCTCATTGAAGCGGCAGGCGACTACCC